>JBCCMW010000374.1:0-3831 GCA_039026175.1 Pseudomonadota bacterium | reverse complement strand
CCGACGGGCGCGACAGCCCGCTTGTCCGGGCCGCGCGCATCCCCGTGCGCCGCTGGCAGTACGGCCAGCGCGCGCTGGTCTTCCCGGTCACCCACGCCGACCCGCACGCCAACCTGTCGACCGAGTTCCACCGCCCCGGCGGGCCGCTGGTGCTGGTCCCGCTGCCCGATATCGAGGGCCGCCCCGCCTCGTCCGTCGTCTGGCTGAACCGCACACCGCGGGCCCACGCGCTGGCGGCGATGGACGATGGCGACCTCGCCGCAGCGCTGACGGCCGAGACGATGGGCCGGTTCGGGCCGCTCACCGTGGCCGGGCCGCGGGCCGAATGGCCCATCGTCTCGCAGCTCGCAGCGCGGCTGACGGCCGAGCGGCTGGCACTGGTCGGCGAGCCCGCCCACGTGGTGCCGCCGACCGGGGCGCAGGGCGCCAACCTCAGCGTCGCCGACGCCGAGACGCTGACCGAGGTGCTGGCGGCGGCGCGCGCGGCGGGCGAGGACATCGGCAGCCCGGCCGTGCTGGCGCGCTATCAGCGCCGCCGCTGGCCCGAGATCGCGGCCCGCGTGGCCGGGATCGACACGCTGAACCGCGCGGTCGACAGCGCCTCGCCGGCGGTGATCGCGGCACGCTCGCTGGGGATCGATCTGATGGATCGGATCGCGCCGCTGCGCCGGCTGACGATGCGCGCAGGCCTGGGCGGCACCACGCTGGCCGAGGCGGCCGAGGGCGTGCTGGCGCCGCTGCGCCGGGCGGCGGCCGCGAGCGCGCGGCACGGATTCGCCCGCAAGCCCTGAGCCCGCGCCGCGCCGACCGGACCGCGACGCTACGGCACCCTGGCTTCGACCAGCGCGCGAAGCCTCGGGGCGACTGCACGGGCACGGGTTGCAAAATCACGGGGCCCGGCGGCGAATACTGGACAGAAACGAATGCTCTGGCACCCTCAGCCGACCTTGATCTGGTGGAGGGGACCATGAGCGACGAGACCAATATCGAAGAGAGCAAGCCGCGGGTGTTCTTCAAAAGCTTCGTGATCGGCGGCCTGTGCGTCGTGATCGCGGTGCTGACCTTCTTTATGATCGGTGGCTCGCTGATCTGATCGCCCCGGCGAACCGGTAGGCCAAGGGGGCGCCCGCGGCGGCGCCCCTTTTACGTGCTGCGCCCACCGTCTGCGCGGCCACTCACCAACCTGCGATGCAAGAGCGGCGCCCCACCGCCGGCCCGCGATGCAAGAGCAGCGCCCCGCTGCCGGCACACTACGCAATAGCGGCGCCCCGCCGCTGGCCTGCGATGCAAGAGCGGCGCCCCGCCGCCGACCCGCGATGCAGGAGGGACGCGCCGCTGCCCTTGGGTCATGCAAGAGGGGCGCCCCGTTGCCGGGACGCCCCTCCGCCGTCGTCAGGTACCGCCGTTTTTCTTGACTGCTCGACGTCTTGCCCGCGGCCCTGATCCGTCGGGCGCCCGGCCGGCGGGCGCCCTGTCCCTCGTCTATGCTCAGCTGCAGCCCGAGGTGGCGCCGCAGGTCACGCACTTCAGGCAGGTGCCGTTGCGCACCAGGGTGAAGTTGCCGCATTCGCTGCAGGCGTCGCCCTCGTAGCCCTGCATCCGGGCCACGGCGATCCGGTCCAGCACGGCGCTGGCGGCCTGGCCCACGGCCGCCGCGTTGCCGGCGAGGCCCGCGGGGTGGCTCTCGACCGCGGCCAGGGCCGTCGCCGTCGGCGTCGCCAGGTTGTCCGACACGACCGGCGCCTGGCCGCCCGGCAGCACGACCAGCGGCGCCGGCGTGCGGCCGCGCAGATACCCGGTCGAGGCGACCTGGCGGACCAGCGCGATGGCCGGGTTCTCGGGCCGCGGCTCGGTCGTCTCGCCGCGCACCGTGGTGTCGGCCTCGCCGCCGCCCATCTCGTCGAACCGGTGCCCATCAGGCGCCACGTGCGCCAGATCGGTGCGGTCCAGGTAGCTGACCGCCAGCTCGCGGAAGATGTAGTCCAGGATCGAGGTCGCGTTCTTGATGCTGTCGTTGCCCTGGACCAGCCCCGCGGGCTCGAACCGGGTAAAGGTGAAGGCCTCGACGAACTCCTCAAGCGGCACGCCGTACTGCAGACCGACCGACACCGCGATGGCGAAGTTGTTCATCATCGCCCGGAAGGCCGCGCCCTCCTTGTGCATGTCGATGAAGATCTCGCCCAGCCGGCCATCCTCGTACTCGCCGGTGCGCAGGTACACCTTGTGCCCGCCGACCATGGCCTTCTGGGTGTAGCCGCGGCGGCGGTCCGGCATCTTGACGCGCTGGCCGCGGGTATCGACGGCGGCCTCGCGGTAGATCACCTTCTCGATGATCTTCTCGACCACGCGCCCGGCCACGCGCTCGGCCCGGGCGGCGGGCGGGGCCTCGGCGATCTCGTCGACCTCGTCCTCGATCAGCGCGGCCGCCAGCGGCTGGCTGAGCTTGGAGCCGTCGCGGTACAGCGCGTTCGCCTTGGTGCCGAGGCCATGGGACAGCTTATAGGCGGCCAGGCAGTCCTCGATCGTCGCCTCGTTCGGCATGTTGATCGTCTTGGAGATCGCGCCCGAGATGAACGGCTGCGCCGCCGCCATCATGCGGATGTGGCTCTCCCAGCTTAGGTGCCGCTTGCCCTTCTTGCCGCAGGGGTTGGCGCAGTCGAAGACGACCAGGTGCGCAGGGTCCAGCCCGGGCGCGCCCTCCAGCGACATGGTCCCGCCGACATGGGTGATGGCGGCGTCCACCTCGGCCGCAGTGAAACCCACGGTGCGGAGCAGGTCGAAGCCGGGGTCGGCCAACTGCGCCGCGCTGACGCCCAGCACCTCGGTGCAGAACTCGGCGCCCAGGGTCCACTGGTTAAACACGAACTTGATGTCGAACGCCGAGCCGAGCGCGCCCTCGACCTTTTCGATCTCGTCGGGGCCGAAGCCGAGGGCGATCAGCTTCTCGTGGTCGATCCCGGGGGCGCCGGACAGGGTGCCGTGGCCGACCGCGTATTTGACGATCGCCTCAATGGTGTCGTCGGCATAGCCCAGCCGCTCCAGCGCCTTGGGTACGGACCGGTTGATGATCTTGAAGTAACCGCCGCCGGCCAGCTTCTTGAACTTGACCAGGGCAAAATCGGGCTCGATCCCCGTGGTGTCGCAGTCCATCACCAGCCCGATGGTGCCGGTCGGCGCCACGACGCTGGCCTGGGCGTTGCGGAACCCGTGCGCCTGGCCAAGCTCCAGCGCCCGGTCCCACGCCGCGCGGGCATGGGCGACCAGCCGTGCGTCCGGGCAGGCCGCGGCGTCCAGCGCGACGGGCAGCGTGCGCACACCCTCGTAGCCATCCTCGCCGTGCGCCGCGCGGCGGTGGTTGCGGATCACCCGCAGCATGCTCTCGGCATTGCGCCCATAGGCGGGGAAGGGCCCCACCTCGGCCGCGATCTCGGCCGAGGTGGCGTAGGACACGCCCGTCAGGATGGCCGACAGCGCACCGCAGATCGCCCGCCCTTCGGCGCTGTCGTAGCCGTGGCCGTTGGTCATCAACAGCCCGCCGATGTTGGCGTAGCCGAGGCCGAGCGTGCGGTAGTCGTAGCTGCGCTGCGCGATCTCGCGGCTGGGGAACTGCGCCATCAGGACCGAGACTTCCAGCGTCAGGGTCCAGAGCCGGACGGCGTGCTCGTACGCCTCGACATCGAAGCCCCCGGGCCCGTCGAACTGCATCAGGTTCAGCGACGCCAGGTTACAGGCCGTGTCGTCCAGGAACATGTACTCCGAACACGGGTTGGACGCCCGGATCGGTCCGTCCGCGGGACAGGTGTGCCAGTCGTTGATCGTGTCGTGGAACTG
>JBCCMW010000373.1:0-3846 GCA_039026175.1 Pseudomonadota bacterium | reverse complement strand
GAGGGGTTTGGGTAGGCAAGGACGTCGGTCGACATGAGTGCTGCTTTGATGTGATCGAAGGTGGTCTGAGCCTTCTCCGTCAACCGGAACTTGGCTGTCTTCTGCAGGAGTTTGAAGAGAGGCGTGGCTAGCATGCTGTAGGCGGGCTCGCGCGTGTCGATCTTCATCGCGGCCGATGCGCGGCAGATCGAGGCCGCCGCCCGGATCGGCGCCGAGGTCGTCGAGCTGCACACCGGCAGCTACTGCGACCTGATGGCCGAGGGGCGGGTCGATCAGGCGGCGGCCGAGCTGCGGCGGCTGGATGCGATGGCCGTCTACGGTCGCGGCCTGGGCCTGGAGGTGCACGCCGGCCACGGGCTAAGCTTCGACACCGCGGGCCCGATCGCTGCGATCCCCGAGGTCATGGAGCTCAACATCGGCCATTTCCTGGTGGGCGAGGCGATCTTCTCGGGCTTCGACAGCGCCATCCGCCGCATGCGCGAGGTGATGGAACGGGCCCGGCGCGAGGCGTTCGGCGACGCGGGTGCGGCGTGATCCTCGGGGCTGCGGCCCCGCCGGCCCTCGGCCCAGAGACGATGCCGATCGAGCCTGGCCTTCCCGCGTTTGCCTTCGCCATCGCACCCCTGATCGCGTTCTTCGTGGCTGCCGCTGCGCCCGGGCCGGCGACGCTGGGCGTGGCGGCGACGGCGATGGCGCGCGGCCGGCGGGCCGGGCTTGCCTTTGGCGCCGGCCTCTCGCTGGGGCTTGCGCTGTGGGGCGTGGCGGCGGCGCTGGGTCTCGGCCCGCTGCTGCAGGGGTCGGCCAGCGCCCTGACGGTGCTGCGAGTCCTCGGCGGGCTGTTCCTGATCTACCTCGCCGTGCGGGCGGCGCAGGCAGCGCTGGCACCGCCGGGCAGCCTGCCCGGACCCGACGCAGCCTCCGGCGCTGGACCAACAGCGGCGCCGCCGGGCGCTGGGCCGACAGGGCCGCTGGGCGCAGGGCAGACAGCGGCGCCCCTGCGCGCAGGGCAGACAGCGGCGCCGCTGGGCGCTGGGCAGACAGGGGCGCCGCTGGGCGCTGGGCAGACAGGGGCGCCGCTGGGCGTTGGGCAAACAGCGGCGCCGCTAGGCGTTGGGCAAACAGCGGCGCCGCAGGGCGTTGGGCAAACAGCGGCGCCGCTAGGCGCCGGGGCGCTGTTCGTACGCGGCCTGTTGCTGAACCTGCTCAATCCCAAGGCGGCGCTGGCCTGGGCGGCGGTGCTTGCGCTCGGCATGCCGGCGACGGGCGGCGACGCGCCGGCGGGTGCCATCGCCGCCATCACCCTGGCTTGCGCGCTGCTGGGCGCGGCGATCTATGCGGGCTACGCGCTGGCCTTCGCGCAGCCGCCGGTGCGGGCTCTCTATGCCCGCGGGCGCCGCGGGATCGAGGCCGTCGCCGCCGCGGTGTTCGGCCTGGCGGGCCTGCGGCTGCTGCTGGCCCGGGACGCTGCGCCATGAGCGTGCGGGCCGCGCAGGCCGCGCTGGCGGGCGCCGTCGTCGCACTGGCCGGCGCGGCACAGGCGGGCGCCGTCGTCGCGCTGGCCGCGCGCGCCGCGCTGACAGGCGCTGTCGTCGCGCTGGCCGGTGCGGCACAGGCGGGTCCGGAGCAGGGTCGCGAGATCACGGACACCGCGGCGCCGGCCACGGTGGGCGCCTGCGGCCCGCTCGACGCCGCCAGCGCCATCGCCGAGCCGTGGTCGCACTACAGCCGCACCTACGCGGGCGGCGCGATCCGCCTGGTGGCGGCCGACCGTGTGGAGCCCGCCTGCGGTGCGCTGGTGCTGCTGGTGCTGATGCCGGGGGCCGAGGACGAGGGCCCGCAATACCGCCTCTGCCAGGCGGTCTATAGCGACCCGGGCGCGCGCTATGGCTGGGGCGACGTCGATTTGGGCGCTGCCACCGCGCGTTACGATCCGTCGCGCGGGCTCACCGTCGCCGTGCCGGTGCACGACTGCGCCGATGCGCCGGGTAGCTTCCGGCGCGTGACGATCACCATCAACCGGGCCCGCGCCACGGTGACGGTGCCGTGAGCGACGGGCGCGCGACAGGGGCGCGCGCCGCCGGCGCGGTGCCCGCGCCATGATCATCGGCATCGGCACCGACCTGGCCGACATTCGGCGGATCGAGAACACGCTGCAGCGTTTCGGCGACCGTTTCGTGGAGCGCGTGTTCACCGAGATCGAGCAGGAGCGTTCCGACCGCCGGCGCGAGCGGGCGGCCAGCTATGCCAAGCGCTGGGCGGCCAAGGAGGCCTGCTCCAAGGCCCTGGGCTCGGGCGTGCGCATGGGCGTCAACTGGCGCGAGATGGAAGTGGTCAACCTGGCCAGCGGGCAGCCCACCATGCGCCTGCACGGCGGCGCGGCGGCGCGGCTGGCCGCGCTGGTGCCGCCGGGCTGCGAGGCGGTGGTGCACGTCACGATCACCGACGACCACCCCTATGCCCAGGCCTTTGTGGTGATCGAGGCGCTGCCCCGCCCCTGAGCCTCCCTTCCCCTGAGCCTCCCGCCCCTGGGCACCCCGCCACTGGGCCTCCCCGCCCTGGGCCCCCCGCCCTGATCTCGCTGCCCCTGAGCCCTCCGCCCCTGAGCGCCCTGTCGTGCCCGGCCCCGCGCCCCCTCCGTTGAGCGCCCCGTCCCTCGAGCGCCACCTCGCTCGCAGAGTGGTCGTGGCGGCCCGCCCTGCGGCCACGTCGTCTGCGGCGTGCCCGCGTTGGCCATCGCTTGACACCCAGGCGCCTGCGCCGTCAAAGGGGCAGGGTCCGAGGGCGCCCGCCGGCCGTGCGCCGCGGCCGCCCACAGACGTCGCGACGCACGCAGGCGGGGAGCGCCGGATGGCCACGACCGACAAGCAGGGGCGCAAGGGCGGGGCCGACGGCACCGAAGGCGGTCTCCTGGCCCAGGTGTGGGATATCCTCAAGACCGTGTTCTGGGCGCTGCTGATTGCAGCGGCATTCCGCTCGTTCCTGTTCCAGCCGTTCTCGATCCCCTCGGGGTCGATGAAGCCCACGCTGCTGGTCGGCGACTATCTGTTCGTCACCAAGTATTCCTACGGCTATTCGAACTTCTCGTTCCCCTTCGCGCCGGATCTGTTCGAGGGGCGGATCTGGTCGACCATGCCCCAGCGCGGCGACGTGGTGGTGTTCAAGCACCCGCGCCGCGACGCCTGCAGCGAGGGGCCGATCACCACGGTGTCCAACTTCGTGACCTCGATCGTTAGCCGCCGCGTGGTGGGCGCCAACGACTGCGAGGATTTCGTCAAGCGCGTGGTCGGCCTGCCGGGCGACCGCGTGGCCGTGATCGACGGCGTGCCGCACGTGAACGGCGAGCCGCTCAAGACCGAGCGCATCGTGGACTTCGTCGAGATCAAGCGCGAGATGGGCAGCCCGCCGCAGATGCCCAACTGCATCAACGATCCGGTCGCCACCGGCGGCGCCTGTCTCAAGGAGCAGTACCGCGAGACCTTCCCGGGCGGGACGCCGGTGCACAACGTGCTTAACATCCAGGGCACCGTCGGCAGCGCCGGGTCCGGCAGCCGCAGCCAGGCCGACAACATGCCCGAGCGCGTGGTGCCGGCCGGCGAGTACTTCTTTATGGGCGATAACCGCGACAACTCGCGCGACAGCCGCTTCCCCTCGGTCGGCATGGTCCCGTTCGAGAACCTGATCGGCCGGGCCGACGTGATCGTCGTGTCCTCCGAGGGGTCGTTTCTGGAATTCTGGAAGTGGCGCGGCGATCGCTTCTTCAAGTCGATCGAGTGAGCGGGCGCGCGCCCGCTCGCACCGCCCAGGCACGCGTCGCCACCGGGCGTGCGCCCGTTCGCGCCGGCCGGG
>JBCCMW010000372.1:0-3850 GCA_039026175.1 Pseudomonadota bacterium | reverse complement strand
GGCGCTGCATACCTGCTGTGGCTCGGCCTCTCGCTCTGGCGCGCATCGCTGGCGCCGCGGGCGGCGGCGGACCCGGCCGAGCCGATGGCCGACGTTGCGCTGGCGCCGCGGGCGGTGGCGGGCCACGCCTTTTCGGTGACGGCGCTCAACCCAAAGTCGATCGCCTTCTTCGTGGCCTTCGTGCCGCAGTTCATCGACGACGGTGCGCCCTATCCGCCCCAGGCGGCGGTGCTGATCGCGCTGTTCGTGGCGCTCGCCACGCTCAACGCCATTGCCTACGCGCTGTTGGCGGACGCGGCGGGGCGGCGGCTGCGGCGCCCGTCGGTCAGGCGGTGGGTCGAACGGGCCGGCGGCACGGCGCTGATCGCCATGGCCGGCGCGACCGCGACGGTCAGCCGAAGCTAGGCCCGGCCATCTCTATCCGCCGCCTGCGTGGCCGCCGCTCGCCTGGCCTCCTGGCCGCTGCCCGACTAGCCGCCACCCGACTAGCCCCCACCCGACTAGCCCCCACCCGACTAGCCGCTGTGCGCCTGGTCGCCCGCGGTGGGCGAAGGCATCCCGCGCCGCTGCCGGCCGATGGCGTAGAGCAGCGCCATCGCGCCGCCCGCCATTGCCAGCGCGGGGGGCAGCGGCACCACCTGCGAGGTGTTCGCCACGATGAAGGGGTCGACGCGGTAGCCCGTCGTCTCGGCCGCGAACAGATAATCCGCGCCCGAGGGAAGCCGCCGCTGGCCCTGGAACAGCACATCGTCCATCACCGCCGTCACCAGCGACAGGTGCCCGCCGCCCCGGCTCTGGATCGGCAGGGTGCCGCCGTTGAACGGCCCCACGCGGGTCAGCGCCAGCGGGTCCTCGGCGTCGAAATCCTCGGTCGGCAGCTCGCGCGCGCCGATGCTGTGGCCCATCTCGTGGATCAACACGGTCAGCACGTCCGAGGTGCCCTGCAGCGTGGCGTTCGACAGCGTGTTGAAGCTGCGCCCGTCGTTGATGTCGATCGGCCCGAAGTTGGTGGTCAGGGTGCGCCGCGACTCGGTCTCGGCGTCGAATTCGGTGCTGCCCTTCTGGCCGCTGCCCGGTGCCGGCAGGTTGCTGTCGAAGTACCAGGTGAAAAAGCGGCTGCTGAGCACGATGGTGCTGTCGGGGTCCGAGAACAGGTCCGCCTCGCGCGTGCCGTCGTTGACCGACACGCCCAGCGTCGAGGTCGAGACGCCGAACCGGGCCTGCAGGTCATCGAACTCGACGCGGACGTTGAAGTCGAAGAGGGCGCTGGTCGGACCCACGGCGGTGAGACCGGCGGTCCAGAACTCGGCTGCACGCTCGGCAATCGCGGTAAACTCGTTGAAGTCGCCGACGAAGCTGTCGGGTTGGGTCGAGGTGTCGACGTCCACGGTCACGGTCAGCGCGCCCGCCGGTGCGGCCGCCAGGGCAGCGGCGAGGCCCAGAGCGAGACTCAGCCCGAGACTCAGAG
Organism: Pseudomonadota bacterium; assembly: GCA_039026175.1. Taxonomy (GTDB): domain Bacteria; phylum Pseudomonadota; class Alphaproteobacteria; order Rhodobacterales; family Rhodobacteraceae; genus Thermohalobaculum. The sequence goes on along the minus strand of JBCCMW010000372.1, from coordinate 2,382 downwards.
CGACACCGACGCCCCGTGTCAGGGTGCGGATGCGGGGGCGGATGCGGCGCGGGCCCAGGGTGCGGCGCGGCGCAGGACGGTACGCCGACAAGGCGACCCCCGGCGCCCGGCCGGTGACGATCGGTACGACGGCACGTGGCACGGCAAGCCCTCCCCTCGGGCGCCTGGGCGGGAAACCCCCTCCACAACCCTGACGCTGCGCTAATGTAGTATTAACCGGGGGATCGATGCAGGGCGATATGCCATCGGTTGCATCTCACGGACCGATTGCGCGTAGCACGCTAGGAAGTCGCGGGCTGATGCGCGGAAAGCGCAGTGGTGCGGCGGCAACCGGCGCGTGCGCAGCACCCGGCGCCATGCGGCCGCCCCGGCTCAGTCGACCCGGCGCTCACTCGACCCCGCGCTCACTCGACCCGGCGCCAATCCTGACCGCGGCAGATCAGGCCGCCGAAGACGCAGCCCGAAAGCTCCAGCGTATCGGCGTCCTTGAGGTGCATTTTTGCGCTGTACTCGTCGTCGTCGTCCGGGGCCCAGACCCGGCCGTCGTCCCAGCGGTCGCCGCCGTCGGGCGCCATGTCCCAGATCATCCGACGCCCGACCAGGCCGGGCCGGGCGCCGCCGAACGCGCCCACGATCGTGCCGCAGAGCGTGGCGCTGCCGGCCGCACAGGGCGTGATCTCGATGTGCAGATAGCGGCCCTCGTCGCTGCGCTGCGTCTGCCAGGTGCCGATGGGGCTGGAGGCATCGGCTCTCGCAACCGTCGCAGCGACGGGCGCCGCCAGTCCCAGCAGCAACGCCGCAGCAGCAGCCAGTACCGGCCCCTGGCGCGGCATCGCGCTGGCGCGACCTGGATTTCCGACGATGTGCGTGTTGGCCCGCATGTCTCGCTCCTCGCTCACTACAGCCAACGCGCGTCCCGCATGGGGGTCAAGCGGGACCTAGCGGCAAGCACGGCCCGTCGTCACCCACGGCGCGGCGGCGGTGTCCGTTGGCGCGAAAGGGTGCGAACGGGCGCGGTTTCGGTGGGTTTGGCCGAGGTGGGGTTGCGGACCGGCACTTGGCTTCTCGCGCCGTCCGCGACAGCATGGCGCCGGACGGCGGGGTGCGCCGCCGAGGGGACGGATCGCATGGCCGACAAGGGCGCAGCGGGGCGGCCGGCGGCCATCGGGACAGACCAGCACGGCGCGCCGCGCGGAACGGGCGCTGCCGATCCCGCCGTGCCGCGCCGCCGCGTCGGGGTCGGCTGGGGCATCCGCTTCGCGCTGGTCGCGGTCACGCTGTTCGCAGTGCAGGACGGGATCTCCAAGCACCTGGCCGAGGCCTATCCCGTGCCATTCTTCGTGATGATCCGGTACTGGTTCTTTCTGGCCTTTGTGCTGGCGCTGGCCTCGCGCCAGGCGGGCGGCATCCAGGGGGCAGCGCGGACCCGCATGCCCGTGGTGCAGAGCGTGCGCGGCGTGCTGCTGGTCGTGCAAATCGTGGTGATCGTCGAGAGCTTCGACCTGGTCGGTCTCAGCACCACGCACGCGATCTTTGCGCTGCACCCGCTGCTGGCGACGCTGCTGGCGATCCCGGTGCTGGGCGAGACCGTGGGCTGGCGGCGTCTGGCGGCGGTGGGCGTGGGCTTTGCCGGGGTGCTGGTGATCCTGCGACCCAGCGGCACGTTCTTTGTGCCCGAGGCGCTGGTAGCCCTGTTGGCGGCGGTGATGTTCTCGGCCTACGGCGTGCTGACGCGGCTGGCGACGCGGACCGACGGGTCGGGTCAGCCGGCGTTCTTTTACACCGGCGCGGCGGGGGCTGTGGCGGCCACCGCGATGGGCATGGGGTTCTGGGTGCCGATGAGTGCGGCGGACTGGGGCTGGCTGGGCGTGCTCTGCGTCACGGGCATGTCGGGGCACTACTGTTTGATCCGCGCGCTGGACGCGACCGAGGCCGTGAGGATCCAGCCGCTGGTGTATCTGCAGATGGTCTACGCCCAGGGCATCGGGCTGGTGGTGTTCGGCGAGGCGCTGGACCCGCTCACCCTGCTCGGCATGGCGATGATCGTGGGCGCGGGGCTCTATGCGATCTGGCGCGAGGCGGCCCTGGCCCGGCACGACCCGACCGGCGGCTAGCGGCGGCTCCGACCTTGCGGAATCGCGGCTGGTCGCCGCTATGCTCGATCGTGGGTGCCCGGGGGTGGCATCGCGGCGGCGGCCAAGGGGGAAGGTGGCTGAGAGAAGCCGCGAGGGCTTCTCGACCAGCGTTTGGCGGGTTCCGGGCCGCGTCAAGGACAAGCGGGCGATGCCCGTCGCCTGGCGGCCATCCTTGACCCGGCCCGCCACCCGCGACCCCGGGAGTGGGGGGCGATCGGATGGCTGGCAGGTCGTCGGATCGCGCGGT
>JBCCMW010000371.1:0-3851 GCA_039026175.1 Pseudomonadota bacterium | reverse complement strand
CGGCTGCCACGGCGCTCCGCGCGCGCCCCGCCCCACCATCACCGCCGCCGCGCCCGAGGCGGCAAGCGCCGCCCGCGCAGACGCCGCGTCGACGATGTCGCCGTTGGCGATGACCGGGACCTGCACGGCCTCCACCACCGCGCGGATCGCCGCCCAGTCGGCTGCGCCGCGGTAAAAATCGCAGCGCGTGCGCCCGTGCACCGTGATCGCTCGAACGCCCGCTGCCTCGGCGCCCCGCGCGATCTCGGCCGCCGTCATCGCCGCGCGGTCCCAGCCGAGCCGCATCTTCAGCGTGACCGGCACCGCGACGGCCTCGGCCACCGCCTCGACCAGCCGCAGCGCATGGTCCGGATCGCGCATCAGCGCAGAGCCCGACAGCCCGTTGGTCACCTTCTTGGCCGGGCAGCCCATGTTGATGTCGATGAGGCGTGCACCCTGCCCTGCCAGCCGGCGCGCAGCCTCGGCCATCCAGTGCGCCTCGCGCCCCGCGATCTGCACTGCAGTCAGCGGATCGCCGGCGCCGATCTCGGCTTTGGCGCGCACCGAGGCCATGCCCTCGATCATCTCGCGCGAGGCGACCATCTCGGACACGGTCAGCCCCACACCGTACCGCGCCACCAGACGGCGGTACGGACGGTCGGTTATGCCGGCCATTGGAGCCAACAGGACCGTGTCGGTGATGCCGATATCGCCAAGCGACGCCATCATGCCTAATCCCTATGCAGTGGACGGAGCCTACCCGCCTGCCCTTGTGCCGTGCAAGGCCGCACCCTACAAGCGCAGCCGTCCCGTTCATGCATGCGGGGCAGGCAAGACGGCGCGTCGGACGGCACACCCCAGCCCATGGCCCAGGCATGAAGATCGCAGCCGTCATCGTTGCCGCCGGCCGCGGGCTGCGGCTGGGCGCGCCGGTGCCCAAGCAGTATCTGGCGCTGGCCGGGCGCAGCGTGCTGGCGCGGACCGTGGCCGTCGCGCTCTCGGTGCCGCGGATCGCCGCCGTGCAGGTCGCCATCGGACCCGACGACGGGCCGCTCTACGGTGCCGCGCTGTCGGGCGTCGACGATCCGCGCCTGCGCCCGCCGATCGAGGGCGGCAAGGCGCGGGTCGATACGGTGCGTCTGGCGCTGGAGGCGCTGGCCGGCGACGCGCCCGACATGGTGCTGATCCACGATGCCGCGCGCCCCTTCGCGCCGTCGGCACTGTGGTCGGCGTTGATCGACGCTGCGGCGGGCGGCGCGGGCGCCATCGCGGCCGAGCCGGTGGTCGACGCCCTGTGGCGCGCCGGCGCGGATGCCGCTGCCGACCAGCCTGTGCCGCGTGCCGCGCTCTGGCGCGCGCAGACGCCCCAGGCCTTTCCCTATCCCGAGATCCTGGCCGCGCACCGCGCCGACGCCACCGCCGACCGCCCCGCCGCGCTGGACGATGCCGAAGTGTTCCGACGCGTCGGTCGCGACGTGCAGCTTGTGGCCGGCGACCCCGACAACTTCAAAATCACCACGCCCGACGATTTCGCCCGTGCCGAGCGGCTGGCTGCAGCGCAGGACCGGGCCGCGCGCGACCGCGCGACGGAGAGTGCCATGACCGACGCCCCCACAGCGCCGCCGTCCGCCGCGCTGCCAGATATTCGCACGGGCCACGGCTTCGACGTGCACCGCTTCGGCCCCGGCGGGTCGGTATGGCTCTGCGGGGTCGAGATCGCGCACAGCCACGGGCTGATCGGCCATTCCGACGCCGACGTCGGCCTGCACGCGCTGGCCGATGCGCTGTATGGCGCGCTGGCCGAGGGTGACATCGGCACGCATTTCCCGCCCGCCGATCCCCAGTGGAAGGGTGCGGCCTCGCACCTGTTCCTGGCCCATGCCGGCGCGCGGGTGGCGGCCCGCGGCGGCCGGATCGCCAACCTCGACGTCACGCTGCTGTGCGAGCGACCCAAGATCGGGCCCCACGCCGCCGCGATGCGCGCCCGCGTTGGCGAGATCCTGGGCCTGGACCCCGGCCGGGTCAGCGTGAAGGCGACGACGATGGAGCGCATGGGCCTTATCGGGCGCGAGGAGGGCATGGGCTGCATCGCCACCGCCACGGTCGTGCTGCCGGCAGCGCAGACGTGAGCGGCGCCCCGGCCGACCGGCCCCATGGTGGGTCGCAGAGCACGTCCCCGACCGCGGGCGCCGCGCCGGCATCGCTGGCGTCCAGCGTCGCGACCCTGGGACCGATGGGCACAATCCCAGGCGCGCCGGGTGCGATGACCGCGGTGGCGGGCATCGTGTTGGCCTGGGCGATGCACGCGCTGGCGGGCTTCTGGTTGCTGGCTCCGGTCACCCTGGCGATTGCGGGTGCCGGTTGGTGGGCTTGTGCGCGGCTGGCCGGGGCGGGCGCCGCGCCACCGCCCGGAGCGGGCACCGCGCCACCGCCCGGAACGGGCACCGCGTCACGGCCCGGAACGGGCGCTGCACCACCGCCCGGAGCGGGCGCTGCACCACCGCCCGGAGCGGGCGCTGCGCCACCGCCCGGAGCGGGCGCCGCGCCACCGCCCGGGATGGGCGCAGCGCCACCGCCCGGAACGGGCGCCGCACCACCGCCCGGCGCCGACATCGACGGCACGCGTCTGCCGCCGCGCCCGGTGATCGCCGATCTGACGGCTGTGCTGATCGCGCTCTGGCCCCTGTCGCTCGGGCTCACGATCCTCGGCCGCGGGCCCGAGGTCTGGCCCTGGCCGGGCTTTCTGGGCGCGTTCGTGCTGTCGCGGTTCTTCTTCACGCTGATGCGGCCCGAGGCGAGCTGGCGCCAGTGGCGGCAGCGGCCCGCAAGCACCATGCTGCCGGCAATTCTGTCGGGCGGGCTGGCCGCGGTGCTCGCCGCCCTGGCCGCGGGCTTTGCACACGGCTATTTCGCCTGATCATGGGCGACACCGAGCTGCACAACGCGGGCGAGCACACCGACCGCCTGGCCGAACTGGCCGAGGCGCTGCTGCACCAGTGCGCCAAAAAGCACCTGCGCGTCGCCACGGCCGAGAGCTGTACCGGCGGCCTGATCGCGGCCTGCCTGACCGATATTCCCGGCGCCTCGTCGGTGCTGGACCGGGGCTTCATCACCTATGCCAACGAGGCCAAGACCGAGATGCTGGGCGTGCCCGCGGCGCTGATCGCGCAGCACGGCGCGGTGTCCGAGCCGGTGGCGCGCGCGATGGTCAAGGGTGCGCTGGCCCGCGCGCGCACCGATCTGGCCGTGGCCGTGACCGGGATCGCCGGACCGGGCGGCGGATCGCTGCACAAGCCCGAAGGACTGGTGCACTTCGCCTGGGGCTCGTCGTTTGGCGATATGGAGCACGACAGGGTGGAATTCGGCGCGATCGGCCGCGGGGCCGTGCGCGCCGCGACGGTCGAGCATGCGCTGGACGGGCTGCTGGCCCTGTCGCACCGCCAATAGGACACCCGCCCATGGCCCGCAGCACCCGCAGAAAGACCGCCCCCGAGGCCGCCCCCGAAGCCGCCCCCAAGGCCGCGCGCGAGCCCGCCCTCGAGCCGGCGCCCGAGCCGGCGCCCGCGCCCCAACCGAGTACGGTTGCGGCCCCCTCGACGGCCGCAGCGCCGTCTGCCGCCGATCCTGCGGCCGAGCCGGCAGCGGCCAAACGCCCCTCGGCCAAGGCCCGATCGTCGAAACCACCGTCGCAAAAGGCGCCCTCGGCCAAACGCTCGGCCGCCCAGCGAGCGGCCGCCCAGCGCGGGGATGCCCAGCGCGGGGATGCCCAGCGCGGGGACGCCCAACGCGGGGATGCCCAGCGCGGGGATGCCCAGCGCGGGGATGCCCAGCGCGGGGACGCCAAGCGCCCCGCCGCCGGGGCCGAGGGCGCG
>JBCCMW010000370.1:0-3862 GCA_039026175.1 Pseudomonadota bacterium | reverse complement strand
TCGTCATCGGCCCCACGCCGCCCGGCACGGGCGTGATCGCCCCCGCCACCGACGCGCAGCTTGCATAGTCGCAGTCGCCCACGATCCGGGTCTTGCCCTCGCCCTTGTCGGGCGCCGGCACGCGGTTGATGCCGACGTCGATCACCGTGGCGCCGGGCTTCACATAATCGGCCGTCACCATCTGGGCCCGGCCGACAGCGGCCACCAGGATGTCGGCGCCGCGGCAGACCTCGGCCAGGTTCTGGGTGCGGCTGTGCGCGACCGTCACGGTCGCACTGTCGCGCAGCAGCAGGTTGAACATCGGCTTGCCCACGATGTTGGAGCGGCCGAGCACCACGGCGCTCTTGCCCGACAGGCTGCCCAAATGGTCGCGCAGCAGCATCAGACAGCCGAGCGGGGTGCACGGCACCATCGCCTTCTGCCCGGTGCCCAGCAACCCGACGTTCGAGATGTGGAAGCCGTCGACGTCCTTCTCGGGCGCGATGGCGTTGATCACCTTCTCGGCGTCCACGTGGTCGGGCAGCGGGAGCTGGACCAGGATCCCGTGCACGGCGGGATCGGCGTTCAGCTCGCCGACCAGCGCCAGCAACTCGGCCTCGGGCGTCGCGACGTCGAGCTTGTGCTCGATCGAGTGCATGCCGGCCTCGACGGTCTGCATGCCCTTGTTGCGGACATAGACCTGGCTGGCTGGGTTCTCGCCGACCAGCACCACCGCCAGGCCCGGCGTGATGGCGTGGTCGGCCTTCAGCCGTGCCACATGCTCGGCCACCTGGCCCCGCACCCGCGCCGCAAACGCCTTGCCGTCGATCACCGTGGCCGCCATTCGTCCCTCCCAGCGTCGTTGTTGGCGGGCGGGATAGCGGCGCGGGCCGCCCGGGTCCAGCCGCCGCCCGGCGCCATTCCGCCCCACGGGGCAGCAGCATGAGCGTCAGGCCGCCCGGGGCCGTTCCGCCCCACAGGGCAGCGGCATGGGCGTCAGGCCGCCCGGGGTCGGCCGGCTCAGCCGCGGCCGCGGTAGGGGGGCACGCCCTGGTCGGGCAGCCACAGACCGGGCGGCGGCGCACCGGTTTGCCAGAACACGTCGATCGGGATGCCGCCGCGGGGGTACCAATAGCCGCCGATGCGCAGCCACCGGGGCTGGATCGCCGCGACGATCCGCTTGGCCACGTCCAGGGTGCAGGCCTCGTGAAAGGCGCCGTGGTTGCGAAAGCTGCCCAGGAACAGCTTCAGCGACTTGCTCTCGACCAGCCAGGCCGCGGGCACATAGTCGATCACCAGATGCGCAAAGTCCGGCTGGCCGGTGACCGGGCAGATCGAGGTGAACTCGGGGCACACAAAGCGGGTCAGATAGTCGACGTCCGGGTGCGGGTTGGGCACCGGGTCCAGCACGGCGGCGTCGGGATCGGCCGGCAGCCCGGCGTCGCGGCCCAACAGGCGCGGCCCACCCGCGCCATCGCCGCCCGCATCGACACGTGCCGCAGCCTCGATCTCGCTGTCGTCGCCGTCGTGCATGTCGTTCATCCTCGCCACCGCCCGGTTGCCGGGCGGTACGTTGCCCGCATCCAAGCCCGTCGCAGCAGGGTGCGTGCAGCGCACCGTGCGGCCGGCTCGGCAGACGGCGCCCTCAGGTCCCGGCGCGCAGCACGATCCGGTGCGCCCAGGTGTCGCCGTCCGAGATCACGATGTCGTCGAAGCCCAGCAGCTTGGCCATGTCGAACCACGTCGCATGCACCGCCAGCCCGTTCTTTTGGAAAAACGGCGTCGCCCGCGCGTTGGACGTGAGCTGCGCCAGCAGCGCCCGCGCGCGGTAAATCGTGCGGAAAACCTGGTCGTCCAGCGCCACGATGATCATGTGCTCGGCCTGCGCTCCTTTGGCGAACACCACGAAGCGCGGGCTCTCGGGCGCGGCGAGCTGGGCCTTGGTGAGCTCGGTGATGAAACTCACCCGCACCGCGCGCGAGGCCTGGGGCGCGTTCGGTGCGATGTCGCGCGCGAACACCTCGTCCGAGGTGATCGCGGGATAATAGTAGTATTCCTGCTGCGCCGCCGCGGGCCCGGCCCCCAGGACCGCGCCCTGCCCCAGCCCCAGCGACATGGCGAGGGCGAGCGCCGCGACACGGCGCGGGCGCCGCATCGGGGCAACAGAGCGGGCGAAGGGAAACGACGGACGGCGCATCGGGCTCTCCTTGCGGTTGCCGCATCGCAGCTAGGCCGCCGCCGCCCAACGAACAGGGCCAGCGAAACGGGGCCAGCGAAACGGGGCCAGCGAAACGGGGCCAGCGAAACGGGGCCAGCGAAACGGGGCCGGCGAAACGGGGCCAGCGAAATGGGGCCGGCGAAAGTGGGCTGGCGAAAGTGGGCCGGCGGGCTTAGCCGGCGGCCAGCGGCGGGTACAGCCGGACGGGCGGGACGTGAAGCGCCAGCGCTTCGCCCAGCGCCAGGCGTCCCGGCCGCTCGACCCAGGCGGTGACGCCGCGCTTGTGGCGCGCAACCTTGGGGAACGCGGCGCCGTGGCCCGGGTGGTGGCGATCGATCTCTTGGGCGGGAAAGCCGCAGGGCGCGTTCTCCATATCGATCACCAGGCTGGCGCCGCCGGCCGCGATCAGCCGCGAGCCGGGCGGGACCAAGGTAAAGGACGGGATGCCCGCCACCATGATCGTCGCGCCCAGCCACGCCGGCTCGACGACGGGCACGTCCAGCGCCGCGGCAATCTCGGCCAGCTCCTCGCGCGAGACGATCGAGAGCTGGCGGACGTTCCGGATCTCGGTGCCCTTGGCATACTGGCGCCGGACGCGGACACAGGACGGGCGGGTCAGGCCGTAATGCACGTCGCCGACCGGGCCGCCGTAGTCCAGTTCCAGCGCCTCGACAGGCTCGGCGCGGATGCCCTCGTCGCGTTGCGGCACCAGGCCGGCCCAGGCGACCGTGCCCTCGATCCCGGTCGGCTGCAGAATCGCCATCGTGACGTCCTCCTCAGCTGTCCGTCCCGGCTCTGATGCCCGCTCGGGCCAGGGCGCGCCACCCGATATCGGACCGGTGGAACCCGCCCGGCCAGTCGATCAGCGCCACGGCGCGGTAGGCCGCTGCCTGCGCGGCCGCCAGGTCGGGACCCAGCGCCGTGACGCTCAACACCCGCCCGCCGGCCGAGACGATGCCGCCGTCGGGGCCCGTCGCCGTGGCCGTCGCAGTGTCTGTCGCAGTGTCTGTCGCGGGGCCCCTCGCGGAGCCTGTCGCGGTGCCCGTCGCGGTGCCCGTCGCAGTGTCCGTCGTCAGGCCCGTTGCGGGGCCCGTCGCCGTGGGCGTTGCGGTGCCCGCGTGGAAGAGTTGCACGCCCGGCACGGCGGCGGCGGCGGCCAGCCCGCCGATTGCCTCGCCCTGGGCATAGGCGCCCGGATAGCCATGGGCGGCCAGCACCACCGTCAGCGCCGCCCCGGGCCTCCAGGCCGGGGTCACCCCGGCCAGCCGCCCGGTCGCGGCCCGGTGGAACAGGTCCAACAGATCGCCGTCCAGCCGCGGCAGCACGACCTGCGCCTCGGGATCGCCGAAGCGGACGTTGAACTCGACCAGGCGCGGCACGCCGGCCTCGATCATCAGCCCGGCGTACAGGATGCCGCGGAACGGGGTGCCCCGGCGCGCCATCTCGGCAAGGACGGGGCGCACGATGGTGCCCATCGCCCGCGCCTCGACCTCGGCCGTCAGCACCGGGGCGGGCGAGTAGGCGCCCATGCCGCCGGTGTTCGGCCCCCGGTCGCCGTCGAACGCCCGCTTGTGGTCCTGGGCCGAGGCGAGCGGCAGCGCCGTCTCGCCATCGCAGAGCACGAAGAGCGAGGCCTCCTCGCCCGGCAGGAACGCCTCGATCACC
>JBCCMW010000369.1:0-3864 GCA_039026175.1 Pseudomonadota bacterium | reverse complement strand
GATGCTGGACATCCCGGCCGCGGCGATCGACGCCGTCCTTCCCGGACAGACCGTACGGCTGCGGCCCGCTGGCGCGCGGCCGGGCCGGCCGTGGGTCGAGGGACGCGTCGCCCTGGTCGCGGCCGACCCTGCGCCCGACCCAGCGCCCGACCCTGCGCCCGACCCTGCGCCCGACCCTGGGCCCCACGCTAGGCCGGACCGTGCGCCCGACCCTGGGCCCCACGCTTTGCCGGACCCTGCGAGCGACCCTGCCAACGGCGCCCTGCGCTATCGCCTGCGCCTGACCCTCTCGGCCGAGGCGGCCGCTCGGCTGGCGGGACCTGCGACGGCCCCGGGTTCCGCAGTCGCGCTCTGGCCCCTGGCCGGTGGCGCCCGGGCAGGATGGCCCGACTGCCGCAGCGCCGACCGGCTGGCGTGCGGTCTTGGCGAGGACTGACGCGCCCGGAATCACATCGGCAGGCGGATCTCGACCGACAACCCGCCGTCCTGGCGGTTGGACAGCGAGACCGAGCCGCCGTGGTCCACCGCGATGGTGCGCACGATGGCAAGCCCCAGCCCCGTGCCCTCGCTGTCGTTCGCCAGCCGCTGGAACGGGGCGAACACGGTCTCCAGCGCCTCGGCCGGGATGCCGGGGCCGCGATCCTCGATCCGTACCACCGCCTCGTCGCCGTCGACCGCCAGGGAGGCCCGGGCCGAGCCGCCGTACTTGATCGCGTTCTCGATCACGTTGCGCAGCATCCGCTCGACGGCATTGAAGCGGCAGCGCACCTCCAAGCTGTCGGGTCCCCGGTAGCCGGCCTCGCGGCCCAGCTCGGCCTGCTCTTCGACCAGCGCCTCGACCAGCGCGGCAAGATCGGTGATCTCGACTTCGCCGTCGCGCATCGTTTCGCGGCTGAACGCCATGATCGAGCCGACGATGCCCTGGACGCGCTCTAGCCGCTCCTCGATCTGGTCGCGCGTGGTCTCGGGCCCGACGGATTTCAGCAGGCCGCGCACCGCCGCCATCGGGCCCTTCAAATCGTGGCCCAGGCTCTGGAGCAGGCCGATCTGATAGTCGACCGACTGCGAGACGCGCGCGCCCATGCGATTGAAGGCAACCACGATCTCCTGCACGTCGCGCGGACCCGCGGGCGGCAGGGCGGGTGTGCGCTCGCCCCTGCCGATGCGGTCGGCGGCCTCGGCCAGGCGGTGGAACGGGCGCATCACCCGCCGGCCGATCAGCACGCCGATGCCGGCGACGGCCAGCGCCCCCAACACCGTGGCCAGGCTCTTGGTGACCGAGGTGTTGATCGGCGCCGGGCGCGACAGCAGGTACAGCGTCAGCCACGACCCCGGCTGGTCGCCGAAGTGCATGGCGATGGTGTAGACGCGCGCCTCGACATCGCGCGGAGGCGGGGGCCGGTCCTCGCGACGCTCTTGCCCCGCGCCGCGTGCGTCCCGCTGGCCCGGGCCGCGCCCGTGCACCCAGCTCGGCGGCCCGTCGCCGCGACGCTCGAACAGCGCCGTGCGGGCGGGCTCGCCGAGGCTCAGCAAGGGGCTGCGCTCCATCGCCACGCCGGGCGGTCGGCCGTGCACCGGCGCCGGACGCTCGGCGATGATCACCTCGCTCACGGCCAGGCCGCGGCCGCGCGCCCATAGCAGCACCCGCGCCGCATACGCGTCGTCGCGCACGTCGTGCGGCCGCAGCTCGGGCCTCGCCCCAAACGTCCAGTGCCGCGCAGGGTCCGAGACAACGCGGAGCAGCGTGTCGCGGTGCGCCTCGGGCGCGTCGAAATAGCGAGGCGCCACGATCGCAAAGGCGCGCGGCGCCAGATCGCGATAGCGCTGCCGCCCGCGATCCTCGCGATCGATCCGGTCCACTACCACCATCATGGCATTCAGCAACAGCGTCGTACCGACCAGCACCAGGGTGAGCTGGGTGCCGAGGCTCAACCGGGCGAGGCGCGCGCGCATGGTGATCCTTCCGATTTCCCCGCTATGTATCAGGCGAGGACAGGTGGCCGATCTGCGAGCCGGGCTCGGCCGGCGTGCCGCAGGCAGGGCCGGACGAGGGCGACCGTCAGGCACGGGGTTCGGAACGCGGAGAGCGAAGGCAAACGGACCAGGCTGCAGCACGCGGGTCGGCAGCGCCCGGTCCCGGCCGCGCGCCACAGCGGACGACGCTGGCCGGGTACCGCGGGAGCCGGCCCTGTGAACCGGCCCTGGGAACCGGCCCTGGGAACCGGCCCTGTGAACCGGCCCTGTGAACCGGCCCTGGGAACCGGCCCTGGGAACCGGCCCTTAGGCACAGACCTCGGGGTCACAGACGCGAACGCAGGCAGACGTGTGATGAACCAAGATGCCGGCAAGACCGAGGCCACTTCGACGCCGTTGACCGAAGAGGCCGCCGAGGCGCCACCGGCACCCGATCCACAGGCGGCCGCGACGCGCATCCTGGTGACCGACGACGACGACGGTTTCCGCGCCGGCGTTGTCGCCGACCTGCGCCGCGCCGGCTTCGACGTGGCCGAGGCGGCCGAGGTCGCGACCGCCCGCCGACTGGCCGCCACGCACCGCCCCGACCTGGGCCTGGTCGACATCGTCATGCCAGGCACCAGCGGCAAGGTCTTCTGCCGCGAGCTGGCCGAGAGCAGCGGCGCCGCGATCATCATGATGAGCTCGCTCGGCGACGCTGAGACGATCGCCGCCCTGCTGGAGCTCGGCGCCGACGACTACATCGTAAAGCCCTTCGAGCCGGTCGAGATGCTGGCCCGCGTGCGCGCCGTTCTGCGCCGCCATCGCCGGTCCCGGGGCACGACGGCACCGCCGGGCGGCCCCCGGCGCATCGGCCCCTGGCTGTTCGACCCCGCCGCGCGACGCCTGGTGCACGACGAGGGCCGCAGCGTCGCGCTCACGCCCGGCGAGATCGGGGTGCTGCGGTTTCTGGCGGCCAATCCCGGTGTGATCTTCAGCCGCGAGGACCTGTTGGCGGTGTCGCGCACGCGCCAGCACGGCGGGGCCGGCGACCGCAGCGTCGACAACCTGGTCAAGCGGCTGCGGCGCAAGATCGAGCCGGTGCCCGACGAGCCGCGGATCATCGTCACCGAGTGGGGCAAGGGCTATCGTTTCGATCCCCCGATCTGAACCCACCGCACGCAGCACCTCCTGCTAGGCCGTGCTCTCGGCCGCGTGTCGGGCCGCGAGTTGGGCCGCGCCGTCGCGCCCCCACACCGTCGCGCGCCCGCACCGCCGCGCGCCCGCACCGCCGCGCGCCCGCACCGCCGCCTTGGCCGCCCGGCGGACAGTGTTTTGCCATTGCGCTGGCATCGGAAGGGCCTGGCGGTGACGTCTTTGTAACAATCGGCGACAGGCAGCGGGCGCGGCGGTCTTGCCGGCTGCGCCTGTCGTGCCGTGCCGATACTTTCATCAGGGGGTGGACGACCGGGACCGGCCGCAAGGGTCGGAACCGCCGCGGTATCGGGGAGCGGACGGTGATCGACCATGATCGGGGCGCCGAGGCGTGTCCCACGGGGCCGAGGGCCCGAGGTCCGGGCAGTCGCCCGGGCCCTGCACAGCGGTGTCGGTCGGGGTGGCGACCGGGCCGAGTGCTGAGGCCGCCGCGGGCGTGGGCAGCAGCCGTAAGCCTGATGCTGGGCGGCTGCGCCGGGATCGGCGAGGGCCCGGAGCCCCCGTCCGCCCGCGCGCCCGACAGCGGTGTCGAGGGCGCGGCGCAGGCCGACATCCAGTCCATACCGCTGCTGGACGATACGCTGCGGCGCCGAGACGCCTCGGTCGGGGGGCTGTGCCTGTTCGCACCGCCCGGCTTTCGGGTGGGCGCCGGCATGTCCGACAGGGCCGGTGCCTGGAAGATCGGCGTCGCCGCCG
>JBCCMW010000368.1:0-3876 GCA_039026175.1 Pseudomonadota bacterium | reverse complement strand
TGCCCTCGGGCGGCGTGGCCGCGGCGCCGCGCCTGTCGCCCGTCGCCACGGCGCTGCTGGGCGAGAGCGGCGACGACGGCTGGGGCGTGTATATGCGCGCCCGCGAGATGGAGGCCGACGGGCTGCCGGTCGTCAACCTGGCGGTCGGCGAGCACGACCGTCGGACCGACCCTTCGATCGTGGCGGCACTGGTCGAGGCGGCAGAGACCGGGCCGCACGGCTATGCCTCGGTCGCAGGGCGGCCGGCGCTCCGCCGTGCGGTGGCGGCCCGGCTGTCGCGCCACGGCGGCCCGGCCGTCGTGCCCGACCAGGTGCTGGTCACCACCGGGTGCCAAACCGCGCTGCTGCTTGCGGTGCAGTTGGTGCTGGGCCCCGGCCACGAGTGCCTGCTGATCGATCCCTACTATGCCACCTATCCGCAGACCGTGCGCGCGACCGGGGCGGTGCCAGTCGCCGTGCCGGCCGACCGCGCGGCGGGGTTCCAGGCAGACATCGACGCGCTGGCCCGCGCGATCGGCCCGCGCACCCGGGCGATCCTGCTGAACACGCCCAACAACCCGACCGGCGCGGTCTATACGCGCGAGCGGCTGGAGGCGATTGCCGCGCTCTGCCGCCGCCACGATCTGTGGCTGATCGCCGACGAGGTGTACGACGGGCTGGTCCACCGCGGCGTGCACGTGCCGCCGCGCACCCTGCCGGGCATGGCCGGGCGCACGCTGACGGCGGGCTCGCTGTCCAAGAGCTATGCGATGACCGGCTGGCGCGTGGGGTGGTTGCAGGGCCCGCCCGCCGCGATCGCGCGTGCGCGCGATTTCGCCATCGCCAACACTTATGGCGTGGCGCCGTTTTTGCAGTCGGCCGCGCAGTATGCGCTGGAGGTCGGTACCGGGATCGAGGCGGCGATCGCGGCCGAGACCGCGGCGCGGGCCCGGGCGGCGTTGGCCGCGCTTCCGCCCGGCGGGCCGGTCACGGCCGCGCCACCGGATGGGGCGATGTACCTGATGCTCGATATCTCGGCCGCGGGCATGCCCGCGCCGGCGTTCGCCGAGCGGCTGCTGGACCAGACCGGGATCGCCTGTCTGCCGGGCGAAAGTTTCGGGACGGCAGCGACCGGCTGCTTGCGGCTGGCGCTGGTCAAGCCGCAGGCGGTGCTGGCCGACACCGTGCGCCGCATCGTCGCCCTGGTAGAGGCGCAGGCGGCCTGAACCGGGGTGCCCGGAGCCGTGTGCGCCGGCGGCCGCGTGTTCCCGCACCGTGCCGGGACCGGCTGCTCGCGTCCGCTGGGTAGGGCGGTCGCGATCCTGGGCGCACCGTCGCCGTCGTGCCGCAGCACCGTGCCGACGCGGCAGGGCTGGCGGGCCGCCCTGCCGCGGCCAGGCGGGGAATGCGGGTCAGGTGCCGCGGGGCGTGGCGCGCCGGCTCGGGATGGCGGCGGTCGGGTCTTCGGGCCAGGGGTGGCGCGGGTAGCGCGCGCGCATGTCCTTGCGCACATCGGCATAGGAACTGGCCCAGAAGCCGGGCAGGTCGCGGGTCGTCTGTACCGGGCGGCCGGCGGGCGAGGTCAGCTCCAGCACCAGCGGCACCGGTGGGTCGCCGATGCTGGGGTGGCGCGTTTCGCCGAACATCTCCTGGACCCGGACGCTGAGCGTGGGCGTCGCGCGCGTATAGTCGATGGCGAGCCGGCTGCCGAGCGGGGTGACAAAGCGTGCCGGGGCCGCCCGCTCGACGGCGCGCACGGCGTCGGGGCCGAGCGCGGCTTCGATGGCTGCGGCCAGGATGGCGGGCGCGATCTCGCCCGGGGCACGCTCGCCGGTCAGGAACGGCGCCAGCCATGACGCGGCCCCGGCGGCGAGGGCGGCATCCGAGAGGTCGGGCAGGTTGTCGGGCCAGGCGCCGCCCTGGGCGCGGAGCCAGCCGACGCGAGCGCAGAGGCTTCGGGTCGCAGGGGGCCAGGCGAGCGCGCTCTCGAGCCGCTCGGCGCCGAGATCGGCGATCCCCTCGGCGAGTGCTGCGGCGAGGCTATCGGCCGGCGCGTCCTGCCAGGGCTGGGTGTCCAGCGCCAGGGCGCCCAGCATCTCGCGCCGTTCGGCCACGACCCGGCGCTGGCGGCGGGACCAGCGGGCCTCGGCCACCCAGGCGATGTGGGTACCGAGGCGGTCGCGCAGGCGGCTTTCGTCCAACGCCGCGGCCCGGCGGATGCGGGCGTCGGCGCCGCGGTCGTCCACGTCCAGTGCAACGAGGTAGGGCTGTGCTGCGAGCGCATCGTCGGCCGCCAGCGCCGCACCGCGGCCGTTGGCCAGCAGGTAGCGCGGCGCCTCGCCCGGGCGGCGGCGGGCCACGCGGTCGGGGAAGGCGAGGGCGAGCAGGGCACCCGCCTCGGCCCGCTCCAGGGGCTGGCCGTCGCGCGGATCGATGCCGGCGGCGCGGGCCAGACGGTCGGCCTCGGCGGCCAGTCGCTCCAGCGCTTCGCGCGCGCCGGGCGGGGCCCGCTGCGGCGCGTCGAGGGCGGCGAGCGCAGGGGCGAGGTCTGCACCGGCATGGCCAGCCAGCGGGTCGCGCGCCTCGGCGAGTGCGGCGAGGCGGGCCGCGAGACGCGCTTGCCCGGGGCCCTCGACCGCTGCGGTTAACACCATGTGGGCCAGCCGCGGATGGGCCGGGAAGCGCGCCATCGCCTGGCCGTGGCGGGTGGCGCCGCCGGTCGCATCCAGCGCGCCGAGGCGGGCGAGCAGGGCCCGCGCCTCGGCCATGGCGGGCGCGGGCGGCGGGTCCGCAAAGGCCAGGGCGGCCGGGTCTGCGACGCCCCAAACGGCGAGCTCCAGCGCCAGGGCGGCGAGATCGGCGGTCAGGATCTCGGCCGGCGCCTCGGCGGGCAGGGCGCCCTCGGCGCCGCGGGTCCAGAGCCTGAGGCAGAGCCCGGGGCCGAGGCGACCCGCGCGGCCGCGGCGCTGGTCGGCCTCGGCCCGGCTCACAGGCCGGGTCACCAGGCGCGGCAGGCCGGTGGCGGGGCTCACCTCGGCGCGGCGCGCGCGCCCGGCGTCGACCACCACGCGCACGCCCTCGACGGTGAGCGCGGTCTCGGCGATGGCGGTGGCCAGCACGACGCGCCGGCGTCCCTGGGGATCGGCGGCCAGGGCGCGGCGCTGGGCGGGGAAGGGCAGGCCGCCGTGCAGCGCCACGACGGCGATGTCGGGATCGAGGCGGGGCGCAAGGGCCGCGGCGGTGCGGGCGATCTCGCCCACGCCGGGCAGGAACACGAGCATGTCGCCGGCGCTCTCGGCCGCCAGGGTGGCGGTGTGCTCGGCCACGGCGTCTTCCATCCGCGCGGCGCGGCGGCCCGCAGCCGGTTGGACGAGGGGCTGCTCCAGCCATCGCGTCTCGATCGGATGCACGCGGCCGCGGCTCTCGATCACCGGCGCGCCGCCGAGCCATGCGGCGAACCGCGCGGTGTCGAGCGTGGCTGACATGGCGAGCAGGCGCAGGTCGGGGCGGAGCGCTGCGCGGACTTCGAGCGCGAGGGCGAGGCCGAGGTCGGCGTGGATCGAGCGCTCGTGCACCTCGTCGAACACCAGGGCGGCGATGCCGGGCAGGTCCGGGTCGGCCTGCAGCAGGCGGGTCAGCACGCCCTCGGTGACGACCTCGATGCGGGTGGCGGCCGAGACGCGGCTTTCGCCGCGGATGCGGTAGCCGACGGCGTCGCCCAGCCTGGCGCCCGTCTCCTCGGCGATGCGTTCGGCGGCGGCGCGAGCGGCCACGCGGCGCGGCTCCAGCATCACGATGCGCCCAGCGCCGGCCCCGGGGGCGGCCGCCAGGGCCGGCGGGACGCGGGTGGTCTTGCCTGCGCCCGGGGGGGCGGCCAGCACCGCGGTGCCGTGCGCG
>JBCCMW010000367.1:0-3900 GCA_039026175.1 Pseudomonadota bacterium | reverse complement strand
CGCTTGGTCGGGGGCCCGTCGGGCAAGGGTGCCCGCCATTCCGCCCTTGCGCTCGCCCGGCGCTTCGGGCACTCCGTCGCCATGGAACAGCGCACCGCCCGAATTCGGACTTGCTGCATCGGCTGACATCGTCAGGCGGTCGCGTTCCCGTACACTCTTTCCGACATCCACGACCGCGCCGCCTGGCCAAACCGGCTGCCGTGTCGCCTGCAAAGCGCCGCGGCGCGCGCGACCGCCACGGACGAGGATGAGATGACCGACGTGATGCTCCACGACACCCGTTCGCGCACCAAGCGGCGGGTCGCGCCCGGTACCGACGGCCGCGTGGGGCTGTATGTCTGCGGACCCACCGTCTATGACCGCGCCCACATCGGCAACGCGCGGTCGGTCGTGGTGTTCGACGCGCTGTTCCGGCTGCTGCGCCACGTGCACGGTGCCGACGCGGTCACCTATGTGCGCAACTACACCGACGTCGAGGACAAGATCATCGCCCGGGCCGAGGCGACCCGCACGCCCGACGAAAGCCCCGAGGACGCGCGCCGCCGGGTGATCGAGACCACCACTCAATGGTTTCGCGACGATATGGCAGCCCTCGGCACGCTCGAACCCACGCACACCCCGTTTGCCACCGCCTACGTCAACAATCCGGCGCAGCCGACCGATATGGTGCGTCTCATCGCCCGACTGATCGAGCGCGGCCATGCCTACGCGGCCGAGGGCCATGTGCTGTTCGCGGTGGAAAGCTGGGACCGCTACGGCAGCCTGGCGCGCCGCACGGTCGAGGACATGGTCGCCGGCGCCCGGGTCGAGGTGGCGCCCTACAAGCGCGGGCCGATGGACTTTGTGCTGTGGAAACCGTCGAGCGCCGATCAGCCGGGGTGGGACAGCCCCTGGGGCCGCGGCCGCCCCGGCTGGCATATCGAGTGCTCGGCCATGGCCTATGCGCTGCTCGGCGAGCGGTTCCAGGTGCACGGCGGCGGGGTCGATCTGGTCTTCCCCCACCACGAGAACGAGCGCGCCCAGTCCTGCTGCGCGCTCGGCGTCGAGGACATCGCCGACATCTGGGCGCACAACGGCTATCTGATGGTCGAGGGCGAGAAGATGTCGAAATCCCTCGGCAACTTTATCACGGTAAAGGACCTGCGCGACGCGGGGTCCGGCGCGGGCGTGCCGGGCGAGGTGATCCGCTTTGCCCTGCTTGCGACGCACTACCGCTCGCCGCTCGACTGGACGGCCGCACGGGCCGAGGAGGCGGCGAAGACGCTGCGCAAGTGGCGCGCCGCGGTCGCCGGGGCCTCGGCCGACGGTCCCGTCCCGGTCGAGGTGGTCGACGCGCTCGCCGACGATCTCAACACCCCGCGGGCGATCGCGGCCCTGCACAAGTGCCTGGATCGGCGCGACCGGGCAGGGCTGGCCGCGGGGGCCGGACTAATGGGCCTGTTGACCCCGGCCCTCGGCGGCTGGGAGGTCGAGGAGGACCTCGGCACCGCCCGCGGTTGGGACGGCTATGCCCCGCGCGTGGCGGCCCTGATCGACGCGCGTCTGAGGGCACGCAAGGACAAGGACTTTGCCCGCGCCGACGCCATTCGCGACGGGCTGAAGGACAGCGGCGTCGAGGTGACCGACACGCCGCAGGGTCCGGTGTGGAAGTTCACCGAAGACTTCGACCCCGCCAAGCTGGAGACGCTGGGATGACGCGCGAGCGGCTGTATCTGTACGACACCACGCTGCGCGACGGGCAACAGACCCAGGGCGTGGCCTTCTCGGTGTCCGACAAGCACCGCATCGCCGAGGCGCTGGATCGGCTGGGCATCGACTATGTCGAGGGCGGCTGGCCCGGCGCCAACCCCACCGACAGCGCGTTCTTCGACCGCGCCCCGCGGCTGGCCCAGGCCCGGTTGACCGCCTTCGGCATGACCAAACGCGTCGGCCGCTCGGCCGCCAACGACAGCACCCTGGCCGCCGTCGCCAACGCGGGCACCGCCAGCGTCTGCCTGGTCGGCAAGACGCACGACTACCACGTGACCCGCGCGCTGGGCGTCACGCTGGACGAGAACCTGGCGGCCATCCGCGAGAGCATCGCGCATCTCGCAGCACTCGGCCGCGAGCCGCTCCTGGACGCCGAGCATTTCTTCGACGGCTACGCCGCCAACCCGGACTATGCGCTGGCCTGTCTGGACGCGGCGCTGGAGGGCGGGGCGCGCTGGGTCGTGCTGTGCGACACCAACGGCGGCACGCTGCCCGGCCGCATCGCCGAGGTCACCGCCGCCGTCTGCGCCCGCGCGGGCGGCGACCGGGTCGGCATCCACACCCACAACGACATGGAGCTGGCCGTGGCCGGCAGCCTGGCCGCCGTCGACGCCGGCGCGCGCCAGATCCAGGGCACGCTGAACGGGCTGGGCGAGCGCTGCGGCAACGCCAACCTGTGCGCGCTGATCCCGACGCTGGTGCTGAAGCCCGCCTTTGCCGAGCGGTTCGAGACCGGGGTCAGCCGCCAGGCGCTGCGCGATCTCCGCCGCGTCTCGGCCATGCTGGACGAGATCCTGAACCGCACGCCCGACCGGCAGTCGGCCTATGTCGGCACGGCCGCGTTCGCGCACAAGGCGGGGGTCCATGCCTCGGCGATCGCCAAGGACCCGGCGACCTACGAGCATGTCGACCCTGCGGCTGTCGGCAATCGGCGCATCGTGCCGGTGTCGAATCAGGCCGGCCGCGCCAACCTGGTGCGGCGTCTGGCCGAGGCGGGGATCGAGACCAAGGCCGACGATCCGCGGCTTGCACGCCTGCTGGACCGGATCAAGCGGCGCGAGGATGACGGCTATGCCTACGACAGCGCCGCCGCCAGCTTCGAGCTTCTGGCGCGCCGCATGCTGGACCAGATGCCCCGGTTTTTCGCCGTCGACCGCTACCGCGTGACGGTGGAGCGGCGCTTCAACGCGCTCGGCGAGCGTGTGACGGTGTCCGAGGCGGTGGTCGCGGTCAGCGTCGATCACGAGCGGCGGGTTTCGGTGTCCGAGAGCATCGACCCTGTGACCCAGGCCGACCAGGGCCCCGTCAACGCGCTGGCGCTGGCGCTGCGCAAGGACCTCGGTCGCTACCAGCGCTTTATCGAGGATATGCGGCTGGTCGACTTCCGGGTGCGCATCATCGGCGCGGGTACCGAGGCGGTGACGCGGGTGCTGCTGGACGCGGGCGATGGCAGCGGCGCGGTGTGGTCGACGGTGGGCGTGTCGGCCAACATCGTCGACGCCTCGTTCGAGGCGCTGCAGGAATCGATCGTCTACTGTCTGCTGCACCGGGGTGCGGCCGGCCAGGCCGGCGACGGCCGAGGCCCGGCACCAGGGGTCGAGGATCGCGAGGCAGGCGCGGCGCAGCCCGCCGGTGAGTGATCCCGCAGGCCCCTCGGTGGGCCGGGCCGCTGCGGGCGCGGCGGATCTGGGCGCCGCCGCGGCGATGCTGCAGACCGCCGATCCCGCGCTGTTTCGCGCAGCCCTGCTGGCGCCGGAGCCGGGGCGCGGACGCCTGATGCTGCTGGGCGCCTTCGACGTGGAGCTCTCCCGCGCGGTCGAGCGCACCGCCGAGGGCGACGAGGGTGCCTTCCTGGCCGCGATGCGACTGCAGTTCTGGCGCGACCGGCTGGAGGAGGCGGCGACCGGCACGTCGCCCGGCGCGCCCGCCCCTCAGCACAATGTCGCGGGCCCTCTGGTGGCGCTGATGGCCGGTCCGCTGGCCGGCGCCCGCGCCGACGCCGCACAGTTGATCGAAAGCCGGACGCGCGAGCTGGAGGCGCCGTTCGACACCGCGACCTGGGCGATTTGGGCCGAGGCGCGCTTCGGCGCCTGGTACCGGCTGGCCCTGGCTGCGCTGGGTCGCCCGATGGACGCGGCAGCGCGCGCGGCG
>JBCCMW010000366.1:0-3932 GCA_039026175.1 Pseudomonadota bacterium | reverse complement strand
GGCCGCGGCAGCCGTCATCGTGCCGCCACGGCCGCGCCATCGCGCAGACACGGGCGCCCGCTATCACAGCGATGTTTGGGGGCACCTAGGCCCGGCGCGGCGCGCCGGGTCTTTTTTTTCCCGGTTCGAGGCTCTTAGGACCGCAGGCGCGAACCGGCGCCCTGGGCGCTGATGTGCAGGCTGGCGGTCACAAAGACGTCCAGCGCACGGCCCAGCCGATCCTCCAGCGCGCGCAGGCCGGGGCTCTGGGCATCGGCGCGCTCGACCGCCTCGACCAGGAAACGCGTGGCAGGCAGCGGCTCGGCGGCCGTCGTCTCTCGCAGCCCGACGCGCGCACCCGTCAGCAGCGGCGGCAGCGTGGCCTCGAGCAGCGCGCCGGCCATCAGCGCCGCCTTGCGCCGCTTGCCGACGACGGCACGCGCGGTCACGCCGTCGCCGCCCGCGGCCGCCACGGTGCGCCCGATCTCGCGATAGAGTGCGCGCGCGGCCATGATGCCGACGCGGCAGTCGCGCGGCAGGGCGGCAATGCCGGGTAGCGCGCGGTCGTACAGCGCCTCGGCCCGCGTCAGCAGCCGCAGCACAACGCGGCCCAGCGCCGGCTCGTGCGCCGGCCCATGCGCCGCTTCGTGCGCATCATCGCGCGCTGGCCCGTGCGCAGCATCGCGCGCTGGCCCGTGCGCCGCTTCGTGCGCAGCATCGCGCACCTGCCCATACGCCGCTTCGTGCGCCGGATCGTGTGCCGCTTCGTGCGCTGGGGCGGCGAGCCAGGCCTCGGGATCGATCCCCTCGGCCCGCAACCAGCCGCGCGGCAGGTAGAGCCGGCCCATCGCCGCATCCGTCCCGACGTCGCGCGCGATGTTGGTCAGCTGCATCGCAACGCCCAGATCGCAGGCGCGCGCCAGCACCTCGGGCCGCCGCTCGCCCATGATCAGCGTCATCATCACGCCCACCGTGGCGGCAACACGGGCGGCATAGGCCTCCACATCGGCCAGCGTCTCGTAGCGCCGGCCCTGCTCGTCCCAGGCCAGCCCCTCGATCAGCGCGGCGGGGATCTCGACCGGCAGACGGTGGCGCGCCATCACCGTGGCAAAGGCGCGATCGGCCGGATGGTCGGCCGGCGCTCCCGCGGCCAGACGCTGCAGCCGGGCGGCCAGGCGCGCGGCCATGCCCGGGCCGCCGGTCTCGTCCACCGCATCGTCGGCGGTGCGGCAGAAGGCATAGAGCGCATAGGCCGGCCCGCGGATGCGGCGCGGCAGCAGCAGCGAGGCTGCATAGAACGACTTCGAGCCGCCCTGGATCGAGCGGCGGCACCAGCCGGCGTCCTCCTCCTCGGGGCCCGGCCCGACCGGCGCAAAGCCAAAGGGCTCGGGCCGCCAGTCGACCCGGCCGGCGGCGTTGGCGTTGGCGAAGACGTCAGCCGGCATCGCCGTCCGGCCCCGAGGGGCCCGCGCCAGGCGCGAGCGGGGCCATGCGCGCGGCCGGGCGCGCGGCCAGCGCGGCTTCGGCCGACGGGATCATGCGGTCGACCACCTCGGCCGAGGTCAGCACGCCCGGCACGCCCGCGCCGGGGTGGGTACCGGCGCCCACCATATAGAGCCCCTCGATGCCCTCGGCCCGGTTGTGCGGGCGGAACCAGGCGCTCTGGAACAAGGTCGGCTCGAAGCTGAAGCCCGCGCCCTTGTAGGCCAGATAGTCGGTCTCGAAGTCCTTGGGCGTCATGATCCGCTGCGTGACCACCCGGCCGGGCAGGCCCGGCAGCACGGTCTCGGCCAGCCGCGCCTCGATCTTGGCGCGATAGCTCTCGGCCATCGCCGACCAGTCGGTGCCGCTGTCGAGGTGCGGCACGGGGCTGAGCGCATAGAAGCTGTCGCAGCCCGGCGGCGCCAGGCTGGGGTCGCTCGCCGTCGGGCGATAGAGGTAGAGCGAGAAATCCTCGGCCAGCCGGTGGCGGCGGAAGATGTCGTGCAGCAGCGCACGATAGCGCGGGCCCAGGACCATCGTGTGGTGTTCGACCTCGGGCCACTGCCGGTCGGTGCCGAAGTACCAGACGAAGAGCCCCATCGAGTAGCGCGCCCGGTCCAGCTTGGCGTCGGTCCAGCGCGCGCGGTGGCGGGGCGCGATCAGGTGCTTCCAGGTCCACGCGGTGTCGGCGTTCGAGACCACGACGTCGGCGGCGATCCGCTCGCCGCCGGCGAGACGCACGCCGCGGGCGCGGCCATGCTCGATCTCGATCTCCTCGACGTCGGCGCCCAGGCGCACGCGGTTGCCCTGCCCCTCGATCAGGCCCACCATGCCCTCGACCAGCGCATGCGTGCCGCCCATCACGAAGTGCACGCCGAAGCGTCGCTCCAGCGCCAAGATCAGCAGATAGATCGCCGTCGTGCCGTGCGGATTGCCGCCGATCAGCAGCGGGTGATAGCTGAACGCCATGCGCAGCCGCTCGTCCGAAAGGAACGCGCGCACGCCCTGCGCCACCGTCCGGTGGCCGCCGCGGATGGCGATGCCGGGCAGTTCGCGCAGCATCGTCATGATGCGCGAGTAGTCGAGCTGGCCCAGATGCTCGAACCCATAGGTGTACTTGTCGGCCGCGTCCTGCAGCAGCCGGTCGTACCCCTCGACATCGCCGGGCGAGAGACGCGCGATCTCGGCGCGCATTTTGTCGGGGTCGCCCGAACAGTCGATCGTCGAGCCGTCGTTAAAACGAATGCGGTAGAACGGGTCCATCGCCTTGAACGGCAGGTCGGCGGCCCGGTCGCGCCCGCACAGCGCCCAGAGATCGTCGATCAGCTGCGGCAGCGTGATGATCGTGGGCCCGGCGTCGAAGCTATAGCCTTCCTGGCGGAACACCCGGGCACGCCCGCCGGCACAGTCCAGCCGCTCCAGCACCGTGACGCGCCAACCGCGGGCGCCGAGGCGGATGGCGGTGGCGAGCCCGCCGAGGCCGGAGCCGATAACCAGAGCGTGGGGTCGAGCCTCACCGCGGGCGGGGTCGTGCAGGGATCGATCGCGTATTGTCATGACGTCCTGACATTGCCTGATGTCAACCTAGGGCTCAAGGCACGCTCCCGCCACCGTCGCGGCGGCGCAGCGCCCGCGACGGCCGCACCTGACGGCCCGCGGCGGGCACGGCGGCGTTGGCCGGCAGCACGCCGGCCAGGCGCGCGGTCTCGACGACCAGCGCGGCGACGCGCTCGGGCGCCTCCTCGTGGGCGAGATGGCCGAGCCCGGCCAGCCGTTCGATCCGCGCGCTGGGCAAACGCTCGGCCACCCGTTCGGCATCGCGCGGCGGCACGGCGCGGTCGGCCGTGCCGATGGCCAGCATCAGCGCCGCAGAAAGCCGCGGCAGGTCGCGATACAGCGGCTCCAACTGCCAGGCGGCCATCATCGCCAGCGCCGCCGACACGTGCCCCGGACAGGCGATCAGCCGGCGGTAGAGACCCAGCCCCGCCGCATCGATGCGCGAGCCGGTGCCCACGATCAGCCGCTCGACGCCCAGCGGATCGGCCACGGCGCCGAAGGCCACGGCGCGGGGTACCGCGGGGTTCAGCGCCAGCAGCCGCGCCAGCGACGGCGCCATCACCGCCGCCAGCCCCGGGAAGGGCAGGAAGGCGCCGTTCACCGCCACCAGCGCGCGCGGCGCCACAGGCCCGTCGATCGCCATGCGCGCCAGCACCGCGGCGCCGGCTGAATGCGCCAGACCCACCATCGGCACGACGCCCAGCGCCATCGTCAGCGCCGCCAGCGCCCGCGCCTGCGCCGGCAGCGCCATGCCGCCGGGTCCCGGGCGCGACGAGAACCCGTGGCCCGGCAGGTCGGGCACCACCACCCGGAACTGGGTCGACAGCGGCTCGATAAGGTCGCGAAAACTGTGCCCCGCCCCGCCCAGCCCGTGCAGCATCAACAGGCCCGGCGCGTCTTCGGGCCCCGCGAGC
>JBCCMW010000365.1:0-3959 GCA_039026175.1 Pseudomonadota bacterium | reverse complement strand
GCCGCCTGGCGGAACCGGCCCCAGGCGCGCACCGCCCGGCTGCTCAGCCGGTCGGCCAGGTCGCGCTCGGCCGTCGCGCCGCCGCCGCTCTGCTGACCGGCGGGGATCAGGACGGGACCGCGCAGCTCGCGCACGTCCGACGCATCGCCGCAGTGCGCGGTGGCGATGCCGAAGAAGCCGGCAAAGCCGATGGTCTCGATCCCCTGGTCGCTGGTCTCCAGCGCCCGGCGGAACACTTCGGATCGGACGTCGATGCAAAAGATCGCCTGCACTGCGGGGCGCGCCTGGCCCGCGGGCGCTGGCGCCTCGGCTTCGAGCAGCGCTGCCAGCCGCCGCTCGGCCGCGCGGTCGGCGGCATCCTGCAGGGCGGCGTCCACGCGCTGCTCGGTGTCGGGCTCGACGGGGGCGGCGTAATCGTCGCGCACGGTCTCCCACCGCAGCGCCAGGCGCTGGCCATGGGCGTCCAGCAGCGCCGCCTCCCACACCAGTCGGATGGTCAGCAGCGCCAGCGCGGTGTCCTCGCGGGTGTCGTCGCGCTCGGCGATCCAACCGGGGGTCCGCGCCAGTTGTGCCCAGCCGCCCAGTGTCATCAGCAGACGGTGGAAATAGAGCGGCGCTTCCTCGGCGCCGAGACCGAGGGCGGCGCACGAGGCCGCAAAGGCCGCCCGCGGCGCGGCAGGCAGCGCCGCGACCCGCGCGCAGAAGCCGGGGAGCCCCGCGATCTGGGGCGTCAGGTCGTGCGTTGCAAAGGCGCGCCACGAGGCGAAGGGATCGTCGGTCGGGTTCGGCCACAGTGCCTGGCCGTCGTCAAAGTGCGCGGCCGCCCACAGACCCACCCGCTCGGCGATCAATTCGGGCCAGTCCACGCCGGTCGCGCGGGCGGCGAGATCGGCGACGGTGGGGTGCGCCTCGGCCAACGCGGCAGGCTGACCGGCAGCGGCAAAGAGCTGACCGACGGCCAGGCCGGCCGCGGCGGCCGCGGCTTCCAGCTCGGCATCCTCGATGCGCCCGGCGGCGATCTCGGCCGCGATCTGGGCCCGGGGGCGCGTGGCGCGGATCCCGGCCACGCGGGCCAGCCGCGCAGCGGCGGTCGCACGGTCCTCGCCGGCCTGGCCCAGGAACGGGTTCACCGCGACCGTCGCGGTCAGCGGAAAAGCGGGCGGCACTTGGTGGATGCTCGCCTCGGCCGCGGCCATGAGCTCGAGCATCTCGCCCGAATAGACGGTCCGGAAATGCGGCATGGGTCAGACCCCCTTTTCGGTCCACCGGCCGGTCATCCGGTCGGCGAGCGCGTTGAGATACAGGCCGTTCATCAGATGCACCCGCAGGCCCACCACCGCCGGGTGGCGCGCCCACAGCGGGAAGGTCGCCTGCGCAAAGGCGACGAGGCCGAAGCCGCCCACCGCCAGCACCATCGCAGCCCAGGCCAGCCCATCGGGCGCAGGCGGCGGCGGCAGCGTGCCCGCGGTCAGCCACTCTGCGCCGGCCTGGAAGCCGAAGTAGGCGACCGTCGCCAGCACCGACATCACCGAAATACGCCAGGTCAGCGCCTTGGGCGCCGCGTCGGCCAGCCCCTGGGCCAGCAGATAGGCCACGCCGAAAATCAGGATCGCGCCCAGCGCCACGGCCTGGGGCGCCTTGCCTGCCAGGCCAAACATCAATCCGATGGCCACGAAGATCGCGAGCGCCATACCGAAGGCGCGCGCCACCGAGGCGAGGCTGGGCACCGCCACGGGGCCGGGCCGGCGCGTGGCGGCCACGCTCTCGACCGCGCTGCCGGCCGAGAGGAAGGCGTGCGCCTTGTAGAACGCGTGTGCCACGATGTGCAGCAGCGCCAGCGGGAACAGCGCCAGGCCGCACTGCAGCACCATAAAGCCCATCTGCGCGCAGGTAGACCAGGCCAGCGCCGTCTTGACCGTCGGCTGCGTCAGCGCCACCGCCGCGCCGACCAGCGCGCCGAGGCCCCCGACCATGGCCAGCACGGCCAAGACGCCGGGGGCCGCCACCATGACATCGGCGAAGCGGATCAGCAGGAACCCGCCGGCGCTGACCACGCCGGCGTGCAGGAAGGCCGACACCGGGGTGGGCGCCTCCATCACCTCGGCCAGCCAGCCGTGGAACGGCATCAGCGCCGAGGTGGCGACGCCGGCGAGCGCCAGCAGCGCGGCGGCGATCCACAGCGTTTCGGGACCCGCGCCGGCGCGCGCCATCGCGGCGATCTCGGCGATGTCGGCGGTGCCGAAGCCCAGCCACAGCGCCGCGAACGCGCCGGCCAGCGCGGCGGCAGCGACCAGGTCGACCAGGGTCTTTTTGCGGAGCGCCCGCGCAGCACCCGGCCGGTCGGGATAGAACAGGATGAGCCGCCGCAGGCCCAGCACGATGGCAACCCAGCCGAGCGCGAGCTGGCCCAGCGTGCCCGCGCCGACCAGCATCAGCGCCCCGGCCAGCGTGATCGACATGCGCGCCATGAACGCGCCCTGCTCGGCCTCGCCGTCCAGCGCCGTCCGCGAGAAGCGCAGCACCGCCCAGCCGATCAGCGACACCGCCAGTGCCATGGTGACGCTGACCACGTCTACCCGGGCGGCCAGGCTGGCCGGACCGATCCCCAGCGCAGGGCTGGTGGCCGGACCGTGCAGCACCAGCCCGGACGCCGACACCGCAGCCAGGATCAGCGCGACCAGCGCCACCGTTTCGGGCAGCGCCAGGCGAAGGCGCCCACGCGCCACCGGCCGCCAGGCAAGGTCGGCGGCGGCGAGCGCTAGGAGGGCAGGCGCGACGAACGGCAGAAAGGACATGGGGCTCACCTCGTGGCGGATCGGGACGCATCTAGTCCACGGGCGCACCGATGGAAATTATATTGAATGGATAGAAATGTTCGATAAAATCGAACGATGGGGCCACTCAACTACCATCATCTGCGGTACTTCCGCGAAGTTGCGCTGGACGGGAACCTGACCCGGACGGCGGCACGGCTGAACCTGTCGCAGTCGGCCCTCTCGGCGCAGATCCGCCAGCTGGAGGCGCGGCTGGGCACGCCGCTGTTCGACCGCCGCGGCCGGCGGCTGGTGCTGACCGAAGCCGGGCAAATGGCGCTGGACCACGCCGACCGCATCTTTCGCGCCGGCGAGGAGCTGGTCGCCACGCTCACCCACGCCGAGGGCGGGCGGCGCACCATCCGCGTCGGCGCGCTCTCGACGCTGTCGCGCAACTTCCAGCTGGCGTTCCTGAAGCCGCTGGTCGGCCTGCCGGGCGTCGAGCTGGTGCTGCGCGCGGGCAGCGAGGCGGTGCTGCTGGAGGCCTTGCGCGCCCTGGCGCTGGATGTGGTGCTGACCACCGAACCGCCGCCCCGGAGCGCGGCAGCCTTCGTCGCGCACCGGCTGGCCGAACAGCGCGTCGGCATCGTCGGCACGGCGCACCGGCTGGCGCATGCCGACATCCGCGCCCTGTTGGCGGCCGAGCCGGTGATCCTGCCGACCGAAAGTTCGATCCGCACCGGGTTCGACAGCCTGATCGCGCGGCTCGGCGTCAAGCCCGCCATCGCGGCCGAGGTCGACGATATGGCCATGGTCCGGCTGCTGACGCGCGAGGACATGGGGCTGGCGATCGCCCCGGCGGTGGTGTTCGCCGACGAACTGGCGACCGGGCTGCTGGCCGAAGCGGCGATGGCGCTGGATATCGTCGAGACCTTCTATGCCGTCACCATCGAACGGCGCTTTCCCAGCCCGCTGCTCGCCTCGTTGCTGGGGCCTCCAGCGCTGTGAACCCGCCTCCGACCTTGCGGAATCGCGGCTGGTCGCCGCGATGCTCGGTTGCAGGGAAACGGCGGCAGCGGCGGTGCGCTCGTCGCTGTATCGCGGAGCCGCGAAGGGGAAGGGGTGGGCTGAGAGAAGCCCCGGGGGGCTTCTGTCCGAGCGTGGTGCGGGTGGCGGGCCGCGTCAAGGACACGCGGGCGGTGCCCG
>JBCCMW010000364.1:0-3965 GCA_039026175.1 Pseudomonadota bacterium | reverse complement strand
TGTTCCGATCGACAACCGCCCCTATGACCGAACCGACATCCGGTGCAACTGCATCCCGGCCGCCGACAATCCGGAGGTGAGCACCGCCGCCGAGGCGACGTGGCTGGAGGACGACGACATCGTCTTCGGGATCGAAGTGAACGGTGCCTATCGTGCCTATCCGAGGCGCATCATGGAGGTGCGCGAGATGGTGAACGATACGTTGGGCGGGCGCGATCTGGGCATCCCGTACTGCACGCTCTGCGGCGCGGCGCAGGCCTACTATACCGACCGGATGCCCGAGGGGGTGGAGCGGCCGATCCTGCGCACCTCGGGGCTGCTGATCCGGTCGAACAAGGTGATGTACGACATCCGCACCTACTCGGTGTTCGACACCTTTCTCGGCACGGCGGTGACCGGGCCGCTGGCCGACAAGGGCATCCAGCTCGAGCAGGCCAGCGTGGTCACCACCGACTGGGGCACCTGGAAGCGGGCGCACCCCGAGACGACGGTGCTGGTCGAGCGGCTGGCGCTGGGCCGCGACTTCGATTTTCGCAACGGGCGCGATCGCCACGGGCCGATTTTCCCGGTGGGCGACGTGGATCCGCGCCTGCCCGTGCACGAGGACGTGATCGGCGTCGTCACCGCATCGGGCCAGCCGGTGGCGTTCCAGCGGAGCACCGCGTTCGCGGCACTGAAGGGCGGGGCCGAGATCGCGGTCGAAAACGTGCGGCTGGAGCTGGACGCGGGCGGTGTCCGGGCGGTGGATCGCGACGGCAGCGACCTCGGCAGCCACGAGGCGTTTTGGTTTGCCTGGTCGCAGTTCTACCCCGACACCGCGCTCTGGACCCGTTGAGATCGGCGGCGCGGGCTCAAGCCGGTGCCTCGGCGCCGGTCGCGAGGTGCTCGAAGAGCCGCGCCACCGCCTCGGCGCCCGGGTCGTTGTGGCCGGCCAGGTTGGCCTCGGCCAGATAGCTCGCGCGACCGGCCCGCGCGCGGGTGATCGCCGCGGTCGCATCGGCGCCCTCCCGTGCGGCGGTCGCGGCGGCGTCGAACCCCTGCGGCAGCGCCTCGAGCGCGGGCAGCAGCGCATCGATCATCGTCCGGTCGCCCGGCCGGGCGCCGCCCACCTGCTGGATCCGGTCCAGCCCGGCCTTCAGCGCGTCGATCGCGCCGCGGCCGCTGGCCGAGGCATCGCCGGCGGCGGCGAAGAAGATCGCCAGCAGCACGCCCGACGAGCCGCCCATCGTCTGGCTGAGCTCCAACCCGATGGCGCGATAGAGCTGGGTGTGGTCGGCCAGCGGCAGCCGCTCCAGCGCGTCGATCAGCGCGCGCGAGGCGGTGGCCAGCGTGCTGCCCGTATCGCCGTCGCCCGACTTGGCGTCCAGCGCGTTCAGGTCGACCTCGGCGCCGATCAGAATGGCGCAGCAGCGCTCGATGAAGGCATGGGTCTCGGCATGCCTGGAGGGGATGGGCTTGATCGGGGTCAGCCCGTCCGGCAGGGCCAGCACCTCGACCTCGCCGACCGACAGGCAGCCCGGCCAGGCGGTCGGCGCGACCGGGGCCAGCAGGGCCGCCTCGTCGGCCTTGGTCGCAGGGAACAGCGAGACCGAGAAGCCCTGCATGTCGAGCGAGGTCATCAGCGGGGCGGGGCCGATCAGCCAGCGCACCTGTTCGCCGATGCGAGAGCGGGTGAGCTCCTCGGCCAGCACGGCCATCTCCAGCGGCGTGGCACTGCCGAGGTTGTTGAGCAGCGCAACGTGCGGGCCGGGTGCCAGGTTGGGGGCGAGCCGGTCGACGACCATCTCCATCGCATCGCGCGCGGTCGAGAAGTCGACCTGCTCGATGCCCGGCTCGCCGTGGATGCCAAGACCGAGCTCGGCCTTGCCGGTGCCGATCCGGTCCTCCTTGGGCGAGCCCGGGATCGTGCAGGTGTCGAGCGACATGCCGATCGACACGACGCCCTTGACCACGCGGGTCGCAGCCTCGGTCACCGTGTCGAGATCGGCGCCCTGTTCCGCCAGCGCCCCGGCGATCTTGTGCACGAACAGCGTACCGGCCACCCCGCGCGCCTGGGGCAGGTCGGGCAGCGCCACGTCGTCGTCGACGATGACCATCGAGACGCGCAGACCCTGGGCCCGGGCCCGCTCGGCCGCCAGACCAAAGTTCAGCCGGTCGCCGGTGTAGTTCTTGACGATCAGCAGGCAGCCGGCCCGGCCGGTGACGGCCAGAATGCCGGCCAGGACCGCATCGACCGAGGGTGAGGCGAACACCTCGCCGCACACCGCCGCCGTCAGCATGCCCTGGCCGACAAAGCCCGCGTGGCTGGGCTCGTGCCCCGAGCCGCCGCCCGAGACGAGTGCGACTTTGGATTTGTCCCAGGATTTGTCCCAGTCGGTGCGCACCACGACCTTGATGTGCGGATAGCCGTCCAGCCGCGCCAGCCTGCCGCCGCCCGTTCGCAGCATGCCGTCGATCGCCTCGGTGACCAGCGTCTCGCGGGTGTTGATGAATTGCTTCATGCGAAGCCTCCTCCTCGGATCCGGGCGCCAAGGGCGTCGAAGTACAGGGCGTTGCGGGGCTGAATGGCGAGGGTATCGCCGGGGACCAGATCGGTGTGCACGTCCGCCAGCGTGACGATGTCGTGGCCGTCCAGCGTGAGGTGCAGCCGCGTCTGGTCGCCCAGATGCTCGACCCGCACGACGCGCGAGGGTTTGCCGGTGCCGTGGGCGATGTGCTCGGGCCTCAGCCCGATCGTTGCTGCACCGGGCGGGGCGCCGGCGAACAGATCGGCGGGCAGTGCGTTGATCCGGGGCAGGCCCAGACGACCGGCCACATAAAGGCTGACGGGATCCTCGTAGATCTCGCGCGGGGTGCCGACCTGGACCAGCCGGCCCGCGTCGAGCACGCCGACCTGGGTGGCCATCGTCATCGCCTCGATCTGGTCGTGGGTGACGTAGAGCATGGTGGCGCCCAGCCCGGCCTGGATGCGCTTGAGCTCGACGCGCAGGTCGGCGCGGAGCTTGGCGTCCAGCGAGCTCAGCGGCTCGTCCATCAGGTGGATCTGGGGGTCGCGCACCAGCGCGCGGCCGATCGAGACGCGCTGCATCTCGCCGCCCGAGAGCGCCGTGGCCCGGTTGTCCAGTTTGTGGGCGATGCGCAGCACCTCGGCGACCTCGCCGACCTTGCGCGCGATCTCGGGCGCGGGCGTGCGCAGCATCGGCGAGCGCAGCGGGAACGCCAGGTTCTCGCGCACCGTCATGTGCGGGTAGAGCGAGTACTGTTGGAACACCATCGCCACGTTGCGCTCGGCCGGCGTCTCGCCCAGCACCGAGCGCCCCGCGATGCGGATATCGCCGGCGTCCGGCCGCTCGAGCCCCGCGATCAGGCGAAGCGTGGTCGTCTTGCCAGCGCCGGTGGGGCCCAGCAGCACGAAGAACGCACCGTCGGGCACCTCCAGCGACATGGCGTCCACGGCGACGGTGGGGCCATAGCGCTTGCCCACGTTGGCGAGGGCAACCTCAGCCATGCGACAGCACGCCTGCGTTCAGCGCCGAGGGGATGGCGCGGCCGGTCTGATTGTCGAACAGCGAAACCGTGGCGCCGTTGAATGCCAGGCCCACCGTCTCGCCCACCCGCGCAGGCCGGTCCGAGGCGATGCGCGCCCTCACGTCACCGTTCTGGGTCGTCAGCGTGACGATCTGGGTGGTCCCCAGATACTCGGTCGCGACGATCTGGGCGCGGAAGTCCGACGCATCGGACAGGCGCACGTGCTCGGGGCGCACGCCATAGACCATGTCGCCCTCGAAGGGCACCTGGACGGCCGGCACCGCCAGCGTCTGGTGATGCAGGCTGACGCTGGTGGCCCCGGCGGCGACGCTGCCGTGGAACTTGAGGAAGTTCATGGGCGGCGAGCCGATGAACTGGGCCACGAACAGCGAGGCCGGCTTGTCGTAGATATCCTGGGGCGTGCCGAACTGCTCGAT
>JBCCMW010000363.1:0-3972 GCA_039026175.1 Pseudomonadota bacterium | reverse complement strand
TGTCGTCGTAGCCGTCGCCGGTGAAGTCTCCGGTGCCTGCGACCCGGTAGTCGGCTCCGGCCAGCCCGTAGGAGCGCACGGTGTAGCCCGAGGCGTCCATGTCATAGCTGGTGACCTGGCCCGTGGCGGCGTTGTGCCAGAGAACATCGTAGTAGCCGTCGCGGTCGAAGTCTCCGGTGCCGGCGATCTCGTAGCCCTGACCGGCGGTGCCGAGGGACAT
Organism: Pseudomonadota bacterium; assembly: GCA_039026175.1. Taxonomy (GTDB): domain Bacteria; phylum Pseudomonadota; class Alphaproteobacteria; order Rhodobacterales; family Rhodobacteraceae; genus Thermohalobaculum. The sequence goes on along the minus strand of JBCCMW010000363.1, from coordinate 3,752 downwards.
CCAGGTCTGGCCTCCGCCGTCCATGTCGTAGATCCCGGCCTGGCGGGTGGCGGGGTTTATCCAGAGGACATCGGCGGCGCCGTCGGCGGTGAAGTCCGCGGCCCCGGCGACCTGATAGCCCGCCCCGCCGGAGCCGATGCTCTGCCAGGCGGGGACGCCTGCGTCGATGTCGTAGATGCCGACCGCGCCGGTGGCGGCATTGTGCCAGAGGACGTCGCTGCTGCCGTCGCCGGTGAAGTCGTAGGCGACGTCCGGCGAGGCCGCCGTGTGGACCGTGTTCGCCACGGTGCCCGCGATGTGGGCGTCGACGTCGATGTCGTTGTCCTTGTCGTCGCCCTCCAGGGTCAGGGTGAAGTCGTGCTGGAAGGGGGCGTCTTCGGTGCCGACCTGGAAGAGCCCGCCGTCGACGACCAGCACCCAGTCGGCGGCCAGTTCGAGATCCCGGGCGTCCTCGACGATCAGCGCGCCGCCGGCGACCAGGATCGATTTGACCGTGGCGCTCTGGTCGAGAACGACGGTCATGCCCTCGTGGATGACCACGTGGGAGGTCGCATCGGGGACCGTGCCGCCCCAGGTGGCGGCGTCGGACCAGCGCGGCATGGCGCCGGTCACGTCGGTGGTGTCCGAGGTGCTGTCGAAGGTCTCGACGGTAAAGTTGCGGGCGGGCGTCAGGGCGACCTGGCCGCGCAGCGCGCCGCCTGGCACCGCGTCGGTGTGCAGGTTGACGTAGGTGTTGCCGTTGATCAGCCGGGTCGCGTCGGCGGCGCTCATCTGGAAGGTGCCCTCGAAAGTGCCATTGCGCCCGTCGGTGGTGGTGACGGTCAGCCCGCCGATCACACCGCCGGTCCTGCCCTCCGCCCCGCGATGCAGGTGCATCATGGTCACGTCCGAGGCGAGGTCATAGAACGCGCCCTTGATGGTGACGGTGTCCGTCTCGTTGTCGAAGTCGACGTCAAACGTCGCCCGGGCCGCGGTGTCGGGCACATCGCCCACGGCCTGGGCCTCGGACATCTCCAGGTCCCGGCCGAAAAAGGTGGGAGACGACATGCCGTCCGGCACCTGAAGCTCAGGCACCGCAAAGCTATCGCCAGGCCCCGTCGTCTGCGCCAGAAGCGCCATCATCGCAGGATCAAAGTCGGCCTGGCCGCGGCCGACCCGGTCCTCGACCGGCACGCCGCGCAGATTGTAGAGCCGCACGCCCGCGCCGGTTGGTGTTCCCAGGTCGGTCAGGAACTCCCGGGCCGGGCTGTCTTGGTTGTCGACCATCGCGTCGACAGAAAGCGCGCCGTCGACGGGAACGGCAACCACGCGCAGGAAGATCGTCGATCCGTCGTGGTACATGGCCGTGGTGGCGGAGGCGAACATCTCCGCCAGCGACGTGACGGTGACCGCGTCCTCCGGCCGGACGGCGACGCGGCTGAAGTTGGGGATCTGATAGACCACCGCCGCGCCTTCGCGCATGCCCACGGTGTTGATGTTCAGATACGTCGGCAAGGCGTCAAACTCGACGAGATAGGCGCTCTCCCGATCGTTCATGCCCGCGGTCTGCATGGTCTTGGTGTTGCGGCCCTGGCCGACGAACTGGTCATAGGTCACGCCGTCTTCACGGGTGACCAGCAAGTTGGTCGGCGAGCCGTCCGCGTTCTTGGCGAACTGGTGCTGGATGCGGGTCATGAAGAGGTAGCCGTCCTGCGTCAGGTAGCTGTCCTCGAACTTGGCGTCTTCGCTTGTCGTGAAGCCGCCGAACCCTTCGTTCAGGTATTTGCGCGTGACGAACGTGCCCGCCTGACCGGTCAGGCTGCCATCGAGATCGACGATCCGGTTGTCCGACGCCCAGGGGCTGTCCAGGTCGTTGCGCTCGTGCTGGCTGACCCGGTAGCCCTGGACGTTGTCGAAGCTGAGGCCTTTGACCCAGGTCGGGGTCTGCTGGGTGCCGGTGCGGATGTCGAAAGCCTCGTGGTTCTCGCCCGCGAAGTTCATGAAGTGCACGTCGTTGAAGCCGCTGTCGGCGTTGCGGTAGAGGAACGCGCCTGTGCTGCCATAGTAATGCGCCGTTGTGTCGGTGGCGCCGAGGTAAAGGCTGTCGTTCACCACCGAGCTGTCGTTGTGGAAGAACGTGCCGATCCGGTTGCCCGCGAAGACGCTGTCGTCGATGAAGACCCGGGACCCGGCCCAGAGACCGTGGTGGCTGTTATAGGCGGTGAAGTTCTCCACCAGCAGCTCTCCAGGGCCCGATTTGCCGCCGCGGAACAGGGTTGCCGTCAGGTCCTCGCGGATGAAGCCTTCGGTGAAGAGGCCGTGGCTGTTGTTCGTGTGGGCGACGTTGTCTCGAAAGACCAGGTTGCTGAGGCTGCCGCCCCAGGTCTCGAGCTCATCGGGATCGGTGTAGACGTCTTTCGACGCACCGTGCGGGCCGTTCTTGGCGGGCGTGATCCAGAACCCCACACTGTCCGACCCCGCTGCGATGTTGCCGACCATCACGGTGTTGCCGTTCTCGATCCAATAGCTCGAGACGTTCGACTTATCGGTCGGGATCGGCAGGCCGGTCTTCGAGGCCTGGGTGCCGAAGACGATGTTGCCGAGGATCTGGCTGCCGTATTCCGAGCCGTCCTCCAGGAACACCCCATGGCCGATATGGTCGAAGATGACGTTGTCCTGCAGCCGCGCATTGTGCGAGCCGTGGATCGTCATGCCCTTGTTGAAGCTCTCGTGGACCGAGACGTTCTGGACGTACTGGCCTGCCACGTCGTCCAGCATGTGCCAGTGGATCGGATAGCGGCCGAGCTCGTCGATCTGGCCCATGCGGAAGAACTCGGCGCCGGAGATGTGCTGCTCCGCCCCATGCATGATCATCGTGTGGCCGCCATAGCCATCGGTGATGCTGTCGTCGTCGCCCTGGATCTTGACGTTGCGGCTGAGCAGCGCAACGTCGGTGCGCATGTCGATCTCCCAGGTGCGGGTGCCGTCGGTCTGAACCTCGATCTCGGTGGTCGTGTTCCAGATCAGGCCCTTGTCCAGGGTGAAGGTCTTGCCGTCCGCCGATACGCCGGTGATGACGTACTCGTTTGCGTCTTCATCGCTGCGCATGCGCTTGCCTTGCGTGGAGGAGACGGCGATCCGGTCGCCCACCTCCCAGCCGGTCGCCGCGTCGAGCGTGATCTCTTTGCTGTGCCGGGCCCCCGCGGTCAGTTTGGTGAAGCTCTCCTTCGCCGCATCGGCGCCGTGGATCTCGATCCGGCTGCCCTCGCCCATGGCCATCAGGAAGGCGTTGTTGTCCTCGATCATGCCGTGGCTGCTATGGCCGTCCATGTGGGTGTGGCAGTCGGCGCCCTGGTCCGCGCCCTCGTCCTTGCCGCAGAAGCAGACCGGGCCGCCGGTCTCCGGGCAGGGGCCGATGACGCCGCCGTCCGCGCTGATGTCTTCGGCGCTGGCGATCACGCCGCCGGCCCCCGCCGTGCCGTCCGCTTTCGCCCCCGCGCCATCCGCCGGGGCCAGGGCGAAGCCGCCGGTCGCCGGATCCGCCTGCAGCGTTGTCTGAAACTCGGCGGCGACGGGGCCCGAGCCGGCCGCGCCCGCATGGCCCACGACCGACAGCGTCAGGCTCGCGGCCCCCTCGGGGTCCAGAGCGTCGAAGTCCGGCACTTCCTCCGGCAGCACGATCCGTACCTGACTGCCGAGGGGGGCTCCGCCCCCGTCGAAAAGCGCGGCGGTCGCGACCAGAACCTCGGCCCCGCTGAAATCCGCGCCGTCCG
>JBCCMW010000362.1:0-3985 GCA_039026175.1 Pseudomonadota bacterium | reverse complement strand
TGCTCTCTTTGGCTACCAGAGAAGCACAGATTGCCTGGGGAGTCGCGCGTCGCCGATCTCTCCCATGTCCGACGTCACGCTACAAACACCATGGCGTCACATAAATCGGGCTTGAATCTCCCAAAGGTCAAAGGGTTGGCTCGGTTTGCCGTCACAACTTTCATCAGCCTAGTCCACAGATTTCCAGCGGTCAGAGCCCGACATTGGTGGGGCGAAGCGGCGTGGGGTTGAGCGCGCTGCGGCGGGGCATCGAGGAGATCGGGCAGGCAGAGTTTGACGCAGGCACAGTTAGCTGAGCGGTGGCAGATCTCGCCGCGGACGCTGGAGCAGTGGCGTTGGCGCGGGGTGGGGCCGCGGTATCTGAAGATCGGCGGGCGGGTCATCTACCCGGTGGGTTTCGTCGAGGCCTATGAGGCGGCGCACGTCCACCAGAATACGGTCGGCCCGCTGCCGCGGGAGGGCTAGGCATGCCGAAGCTGCCGGCCCACACCCGTGTGAAGCGCCACGCCGTCTACACCGTGGCCGAGGCGGCCGAGGTCACGGGCATGCATCGCCAGACCGTGGTGCGGTGGATCCGCCACGGCGGCCTGCCGGCGGCGCGGGACGCGCGCCCTTGGCTGATCAGCGGCGGGGATCTCAAGGACTGGCTGCTCGAGCGGCGTGCCGCCACGCGCTGCACGCTCGCGCCCCGCGAGATCTACTGCCTGGCCTGCCGGGCTGCGCGGCAGCCGTATGCCGATCTCGTGGAGGAGCGGCGGTATCGCCACGGGACGACGCTCCTGATCGCGCTCTGCCCTTGCGGCACGTCGCTGATGCACCGGGTCGTGCGCGACGCCGATCTCCCCCGGTTCCGGGCCGCTCTGGCGGCGACGCCCGCATAGGCAGCGCGGACACTAGCGGGGGATGGCCGTGCCCCCGTGTTCGTCACCTTGAGAGCGGAGGATGAGACCAATGGCTCGACACACCAGCCGGAACGTCCGGATCAAGCGCAAATACCTGGTCTGGCTGAAGGAGGCGAAGGGGTTGTCGGAGACCTCGGTGGATCGCGCCGCCGCCTCGATCGACCGGTTCCATACCTTCACCAAAGGGGCCGATTTCGCAGGTCTGCACCCCGAGAAGGTGCGTGCCTTCAAGCGGGATCTCGAGCGGGCCAGCAATCCCCGGACCGGCAAACCGCTGACGGCCATTACCGTCGATGGCACGCTGCGCGATCTCAAGGCGTTCTTCGGCTGGCTCGCCGATCAGCCGGGCTATCGCTCGAAGATCTCGCATAGCGATGCGGCGTACTTCAGCCCGAGCCGGCGGATGGCGAAGGCCGCGCATGGCGGGGCCTGGGTTGCACATCCCTCGCCCGACCAGGCGCGCCATGCGATCCGGCAGATGCCCGCGGGCACGCTGATCGAGCGGCGGGACCGCGCCGTCATGGCGGCGTTGCTCCTGACCGGTGCGCGGGACGGGGCGCTGATCACGCTGCGGCTGGCCAATGTGGATCTGGCCGCCGGCTGTGTGACTTTCCGGGGCCGCGAGGTCGAGACCAAGTTCGGCAAGACCTTCACGACCTGGTTCTTTCCGGTCGGCGACGACATCCGGGAGATCTTTGTCGCCTGGCTCGAGGAAGTGCGCCGCGCGCACCTGTTCGGGCCGGGCGATCCGCTGTTTCCCAAGCAGCAGGTTCGTGTTGGCGAAGCGGGTGGCTTCGAGGCGGGCGGGCTCGCCCGCGAACCCTGGGCCAATGCCGCAGGGGTCAGCCGGATCTGCAAGGCCGCCTTCGCGGCTGCCGGCTTCGCGCCGTTCACGCCGCATCTCCTGCGCAAGACGCTGGTCGATCTGGCCAACGATCACTGCCGCTCGCCGGAGGCGTTCAAGGCGTGGAGCCAGAACCTCGGCCACGAGGATGTGCTGACGACCTTCCGCTCCTACGGCGCCGTCTCACCCGGCCGCCAGCGCGAGATCATGGCGGGGATGGGTCCGCCGAGCCGCGCCGTCCCCGACCCCTAGGTTGCCCTTTCGGCGTGCGGGCATCCACGACCTGAACGCCGTCCGGGCGCAGCCGGTAGCCGTGCCAGGGCAGGTTCTCGATGACGGCATCATCCGCCGGCGGATCCGCCCCCCCTGTCAAGCGCCAGGGCACGGATCGCGCGCCTGGCGAGATTGACCCGCCGTCGGACTGTCTCGTCGCTGACGCCCATGGTATCGGCCAACTGATGACTGGTGAGACAGGGAAACTCCTCGAGCGGCAGACCACGGCCGAGCGATCCCAGATGCTGAGTCGCAAGGGCCAGGAGCAGGGAGGCCGAGGCGCCACTCAGAGTGCCGAGACCCGTGACCTCTATCTCGTTGTTCGAGAGGATGCTGAGGCGGTGGGTCGGCGCTGCCTCGGGCCGCGTGTCGGGCGCGGGTGGCGTCGACTGCGCTGTCGTCACCGGTGCGGCACCACCCATCTTCTCCAGAACGGCAAGGGCGATCGGGCTCAGCGATCCTGGGCGGTCGTCGTTCTGGTCGGAGACTGCGGCGCGCATCTCCTCAGCGATCACGCCGCTCACCTGCTCGCCATGGCGCTTGTGCAGCATGAAGAGCCGCTCGGCCGCCGCACCGGGCGCCTCGCCCAGATGGGCGGCGGCGCGCTGTGCCTCGCCATAGGTGGAAAAGAAGGTGCGCGGGTCCATCGTGGCGAACCGCCGGGCGGCCTCGATATAGCCGAGCGCCATCTCGCGATCTCGGCCGTCGGTGCGGTCGCCCCGCAGCGGGTCCACATCATAGGTGCTCACGGGATCATCCGCGGCGACGCCGGCGGCGAGCATCGCGGTGCGACGGTCGATGCACTGCGAGCAGACGCCGCAATGCGGGTTCATGACCGTCATCTCGCGCGTCGCGCCGCAGCGCCGCGACAGCCGGATCAGGTCGCCCGCACCGAGATCGCCGATCAGGCGGACGACGTCCGTCTTGGTCTTCCAGAACAGCGGATTGTCGACGCCGATCGGCCGCTCGAACACCATGGTGAACAGCGCCGAGAGGCGCGAGAGCACCGCGGGATGGGTCGACGGCGTGGCCCGCGTGGTGACGACCTGCCCCGAGATCGGCAGGGTCATGCTGACGATCCCGTTCTCGTAGGACCGCAGGCGATCCAGACCCCAGAGATCGACCACGCCCGCGCAGGGGGCGGCGAAGAAGAACGAGCGCGTCCGGTGCGTATCCTCTCGGCTCTGCCCCTGGCCGGTCTCAAGCGACAGCGGGATATGGCGAAACATGCTCTGGCCGACCTGCTCGCCGAGGGCACGGATCAGGGCGTTCTGGGCGTGCTGGATTTTGGTGGAGGAGCGGTGACTGACGAGGAGCACCTTGTGGCGCCGGCTGACCATCTCCTCGAGCGCGCCGGCGAGGGAATCCAAGCCGCCCGAGAAGAGCAGCGCCTCATCCGTCCTGAAGCTCTGCTGGCCTGCGAGGTCCAGCCGGGGCGACCGCGGCCGGGTCGGCGTCGTCGCTGTGAAGGTGAAGGCGACGTCATCTTCGGAGAGCAGCGCAAGCGTCGATGACAGGGCGTCGCGCACCGCGGGCTGGGACCAGAACGCGGGTTCCCGCACGGGCACCGTGAGCGCGAACCGGCGTCGCCATCTCGCACCCATATCCGGATCGGTCGGACCGCCGCGGGCCACGGCTGCATCCGCGGCATACACCGTGGCTGCGATGTCGATCAGATCGAGCGACCGGCTCGAGAGCTTCAGCAGAATGCCGCTCGCGAACTTCTCCAACCGCAGGGTCGCATGGATGGCGCGATCGCCGATCGTCAGCGCGAGACCCGTCATCCTCGCCGCGCGGCGCGAGGGCAACGGTTATCGGGCCGTCACGCTGCCTTCTGGCGCTGCGCGCGTTCATCTCTCGGATCTTCTGCAGGCCGTAGGCGGCGACCTTCTGCGTCGCCGCGCGGGTCAGCGCGCCCTTCTGCCAGACCGTCTTGCCGTACCAGCCGCCCGCATAGGCTTCGACG
>JBCCMW010000361.1:0-4028 GCA_039026175.1 Pseudomonadota bacterium | reverse complement strand
CTCGTCAAAGAGGAGCACTTGCGGCTCGAGGACAAGCGCGCGGGCTACGGCGACACGTTGTTGTTGACCGCCTGAGAGTTCCGACGGCAGCCGTGTGTCAAAGCCCTTGAGACCCACAAGCTCGAGGCCCTTGAGGGCACGGCCGCGCGCATCGTCCTTGGCAAAGCCCGACAACGTCAGGCCATACATGACGTTTTCGAGGACGCTCATATGGGGAAAGAGCGCGTAGGACTGGAACATCATGTTGACCGGCCGCTGGTAGGGCGCAAGACGGCTCATGTCCTCGCCGTCCAGCAGAATGCGGCCCCGCTCGGGCACCTCGAAGCCGGCCAGCATGCGCAGCAGCGTGGTCTTGCCACAGCCCGACGGGCCGAGCAGCGCGAAGAACTCGGCGCGGTGGATGTCGAGCGACACGTCGTCCACCGCGACCATGTCGCCAAAGCGCTTGGTCACCCCCTGGATACGCAGATGCGGCACGGCCGAGGGGTCGCGCCACGGCCGGGTGTCGCAGGCCGCTTCGGGCCGGCCGCGCGCTGCGCCTGCGCCCTGCGGCTTGTCCAGAGACGGCGGATCGCCGGGCGCCGCCGCAGCGTCGTCCTGCGCCGTCACCGCCAGGCCCCGACGACAGCGCCGCCGCGGCGCGGGCTCGGGGCTGCCAAATGCGCTGCCATCGGGGCTGCCATTCGGGCTGCTGTCGGCTCTGCCGTAGGGGCTGCCGTCGGGGCTGCGGGCCTCACGAGCCGGTCTTCACCCGTGTCCACGCCCGGGTCACCGTGCGCTGCACGCGCGGCGGATAAGGTGTGGTGACATAGAGGTTCTGCACCGTCTCCTGGGTCGGATAGATCGCGGGGTCGCCGATCACGTCGTCGTTCAGGTACTGCTGCGACGCGAAGTTGCCGTTGGCATAATAGACGTAGTTCGACGCCTTCGCGATCGCCTCGGCCCCCATGATGAAGTCCAGGAACGCGTGCGCGGCCTCGGGGTTCGGCGCATCGGACGGGATCGCCATATTGTCGAACCACATCAGCGCGCCCTCTTCGGGGATCGCGTATTCGACGCGCACGCCGTTGTCGGCCTCGATCGCCCGGTCGCGCGCCTGCAGCACATCGCCCGACCAGCCTACGGCCAGGCAGATATTCCCATTGGCGAGTTCGTTGATGTAGCTCGACGAGTGGAACTGCTGCACGTGCGGGCGGATGCTGGCCAGCAGCGCCGCGGCCTCCTCGATCTCGCCGAGGTCGTGGCTGTCGCCGTCGTAGCCCAGATAGTTGAGCGCGGCGGGGAACAGCTCGGTGGGCGAATCGAGAACGTGCACGCCGCAGTCGGCGAACTTGGCGATGGTCTCGGGGTCGAAGATCACGTCCCAACTGGTCACGGTCTCGACGCCCAGACGCTCGATCACCGCGTCGACGTTATAGCCGATGCCGGTGGTGCCCCACATGTAGTTGATCGCGTGCGCGTTGCCCGGGTCGAAGCCGGCAATGCGCTCGGTAATCGGCAGCCAGAGGTTCTCGAGGTTGGTGAGCTTCGACTTGTCGAGCGGCTGGAACACGCCGGCCTGGATCTGGCGCTGCAGGAAGGTGCCGGTCGGCACCACGATGTCGTAGCCGGTGCCGCCGGCCAGCAGCTTGGTCTCCAGGACCTCGTTGCTGTCGAACGTGTCGTAGACGACCTCGATGCCGGTTTTGGCGGTAAACTCCTCGAGGACGCTTTCGTCGATGTAGTCCGACCAATTGTAGATGCGCACGACCTGGTCCTGCGCGGCGGCGGAGTTGGCGCCCAGGGCCACGAAGGTCGTGGTGACGCCCAGGGCCACGAGGGCGGCGGTGGCGAGCAGCTTTCTCATGCGCGGTCTTCTCCTTGCGGACGAACCTGGGCGACGCGCGCCCGTTTGCCGCGAACGCTAGCGCCGAGCGCGGGCGACGGAAAGGGGCATCGCCGCGCCCGGTGGCCACAGCGTCGCGCCCGCTGCCACGGGCGCGCCACGCGGTCATGCTGCCCGCTGCCACGGGCGCGCCACGCGGCGATCCTGCCCGCTGCCACGGGCGCGCCACGCGGCGATCCTGCCCGCCGGCACGGGCGCGCCACGCCCCGATCCTGCGCGCCGATGCCGCTGTGCCGTGCCGAGCCAAAGGGGTCTTGCCGTCCGCGCACGCTTGGGTAGCGTCGCTCGCCGGGCGATGTCGCGGCGCGGGTGGCGACACCGCGTGCGGCGGCGCAGAGCGCATACGGCGGCGCAGAGCGTGGGAGGGGCCGATGACCTGGGGCCGGCGGCTGACGATCCTGGTGCCCTACCTGTGGCTCGTCGCGTTTTTCGTGGCGCCGTTCCTGATCGTGCTCCGCATCTCGGTCAGCGAGACGGTCTATGCCCAGCCGCCCTACACGCCCACCTGGGACAGTTTGGACGCGGTGCTCAGCCATCTGTCGAACCCGTACTTGGGCAATTACGCCTGGATCTTCAGCGACGATCTCTACCTCAAGAGCTTTGCCAACTCGCTGGTCACCGCGGCGGTGTCCACGGTGATCGCGCTGGTGATCGCCTATCCCATCGCCTACGGCATCGCGCGCACCTCGCCGGTCTGGCGGGGCACGCTGCTGGCGCTGGTGATCCTGCCGTTCTGGACCTCGTTCCTGATCCGCGTCTACGCGTGGATCGGTATCTTCCAGACCGAGGGGGTGCGCACGGCGATCGAGGGCGTCGTGAACCCGGTGATGATGTCGCTGGGTCTGATCGACGAGCCGGCGGCGTTCTTCCCCGGCCAGGGGGCGGTGTATGTGGGCATCGTCTACAGCTACCTGCCGTTCATGATCCTGCCGCTCTACGCCTCGCTTGAGAAGTTGGATCCGGCCCTGTTGGAGGCGGCGGCCGATCTGGGCGCGCGGCCCGCGGTCAGCTTCCTGCGCGTGACCCTGCCGCTCAGCCTGCCGGGCGTCGCGGCCGGTTCGTTCCTGGTGTTTATCCCCACGGTGGGCGAGTTTGTGATCCCCGAGCTGCTGGGCGACAGCGCGACGCTGATGATCGGGCGCACGCTGTGGGTCGAGTTCTTCAGCAACCGCGACTGGCCGCTGGCCTCGGCCATGGCGGTGCTGCTGTTGTTGGTGCTGGTCGTGCCCATCGTGGTTTTCCAGCAGGTCGCCAAGCAGGCACGGACATGAGGGGACGGCTGATCACCGTCATCATGACGCTAGGCTTTGTGTTTCTGTACGCCCCCATCGTCGTGCTAGTGATCTACTCGTTCAATGCGTCCAGGCTGGTGTCGGTATGGGGCGGCTGGTCGCTGCGCTGGTACGGCGCGCTGCTCGAGAACGACGAACTGCTGGCCTCGGTCTGGGTGTCGCTGACGGTGGCGGCCAGCGCCTCGACGCTGGCCACGGTGCTGGGCACGATGGCGGGGTTCGCGCTGGCCCGGGTGCCGCGGTTCTTTGGCCGCACGCTGTTCCAGGGGATGGTGCTCGCCCCCTTGGTGATGCCCGAGGTGATCACCGGGCTGTCGCTGCTGCTGGCCTTTATCTCGATCTCGATGGACCGCAGCTTCGTGACCATCATGCTGGCCCACGCGACGTTTTCGATGTGCTACGTGGCGGTGGTGATCCAGGCACGGCTGGCGGGCTTCGACCGATCGGTCGAGGAGGCGGCGGCCGACCTCGGCGCGCGCCCGGCGACGGTGTTCCGGCGCATCACGCTGCCGCTGATCCTGCCCGGCGTGGTGGCGGGGTGGCTGCTCAGCTTTACGCTGTCGCTGGACGACCTGGTGATCGCGTCCTTCACCTCCGGTCCCCAGGCGACGACGCTGCCGATGCGCATCTTCTCGGCCGTGCGGTTGGGCGTGACGCCCGAGATCAACGCCATCGCCACCATCCTGATCGGCCTGGTCGCGACTGGCACGCTGGTCTGGTCGCTGGCGCTGAAGCGCAGCCTGGCGCGCGGCCACACCTAGCGCCACGGACGCTGGCGGCAGGGCCGGCGCGCTGGGGCCGGCGCGCTGGGGCCGGCGCGCTGGGGCCGGCGCGCTGGGGCCGGCGGCTGG
>JBCCMW010000360.1:0-4036 GCA_039026175.1 Pseudomonadota bacterium | reverse complement strand
GTCGCCGTGCACGTCCACGATGCCGGGCAGCACCAGCGCGCCGCGCGCGTCCAGCCGCTCGGCATCGGCCGGCAGGACGTCGGGCTCGACGACCCGGCCCGCGGCGATGGCCAGCCGCCCCTCCACCACCGCGCCGTCGCGGATCAGGCGCGCGTTCTCGATCACCGTCGCGGCCGTGCTGTGGTCGCGCATCGCTCGCCCCCTCGCGACGTTCCTGCCCACCGGCGCTGCCCGTTGCCCCAGGCCCCACGGTATGGGTGCGCTCACGCGGCTGTCCCGGCCTGTCGCTCCCTCTGGCGCCCGCGTTACAGCGCGCGCGACCGCCTCCCGACACCTGCGAGGCGCCCGATACCGCGCATCCTCGGCCGTTCTCCGACTACCCCTGTTATCGGCGCAGGGGACCGAGCCGTGGCCGTGCCGCCGATTTTGCACGCCGCGGTGTTCAGGCCGGCGTGCGCCGTGCCATCGTCGCGCGGCGCATGGGCCAGCGCGCGCGGAGGGATGGATGGATCGTTATCGGCGCATGATGGAACGGATCGCGGGCGGCGCGCGGATCCTGATGGACGGCGCCACCGGCACCGAGGTCGAGCGCCGCGGCGCGGCCCAGCTCGACAATGCCTGGAACGCGGGCGCCGCGCTCTGCGACCCGGATCTCGTGCGCCAGGTGCACGTCGACTATCTGACCAGCGGCGCCGAGTTGATCATCTCCAACACTTTCGCCACCACGCTGCACGCCCTGGCGGACGCAGGCGAGGGCACCCGGTTCGAGGCGTACAACCGCCGCGGGGTCGAGCTGGCGGTCGAGGCCCGCACCGCGGCCGGCGCGGACACCGCCCTGGTGGCGGGCGGGATCTCCTATTGGTCGTTCACCGGGCGGGATCCCACGCTGGCGGCGCTGGGCGCGAGCGTAGCCCGGCAGGCCGCGATCATGGCCGAGGCCGGCGCCGATCTTCTGGTGCTCGAGATGATGGTCGACCTCGACCGCATGCTGGCGACGCTGGACGCTGCCATGACCAGCGGCCTGCCCGTGTGGGTGGGGATGAGCTGCGCCCCGAACGACGACGGCACGATGTGTCTGTGGAACGGCGCTCCGCTGGCGCAGGCGATCTCGGCCGTCGCGGCGCGGGGGGCCGAGATGCTGTGCATCATGCACACCGAGGTCGCCTACGTGGAGGGCTGTCTGGACGTGGCCGACGCCGTGTGGCGCGGACCGGTCTGCGTGTACGCCCATTCGGGCCGGATGGTCGGGCAGGACTGGACCTTTGACGGCGTGATCTCGCCCGAGGCCTATGCCGCCTATGCCGCACGTTGGCTGGCGCGCGGGGTGCAGGTGATCGGCGGCTGCTGTGGGGTGGGCCCGGCGCACATCGCGCTGCTCCGCACGCTGCCGGCCTTTGGCTCCAGCGGGCACCACGCCGACGGCATCGCGTGATGCCGACACCGCCGCGGCGGTTCCTTGCGCACAGCCGAACCGGAGACCGCCGAGGCTGAGGCCGAGCCCCACGTGTCCGACGTGTCCGACGTGTCCGACGGGCGGCGGGGCGGCGGGGCGGCGCGGCGGCAGGGCGGCGGGGCGTGGCCGGCGCGCCCAAAAATGCAGCGGCGATTCGCTATCGCCTATCTGATTTGCACGGTTCGCTTTGTCAGTGATGCCACCGCAGTCATCGGGCGCGTGTCGCGCCATCCTCGGCGTATACGCCACCCCCGGTTCGCGGCCTCGCCCGGCGGCAATTCCCGCGGTCCCGACCGGCACAGACTAACCGTCTGTTCAAAAACGAGAATTGCGGTCGAGGCGGCGCCGTCGGCGCGCCCGCGACGGCGGCGCCAGCCCGGCGCACACGCAAAAAGCGTGGAATTTCATTTAGAAACGCCTCTGGCGGGAAAACGCGGGCCTGCTTGGCACCGCCACGCCGCCGGGCGCCTAATGCGGTGGTTGCCTCGCACCCCCCGGGCCGCCGCACCCCCGCGCCGCCCTCCGCGAGGCGCCTTCGGTGGAGGTCGTCCATGGTCTGGCTGGTGATCGGCGCGCTCGTCGTCGTCGTGCTCGCGATCCTGTTCCTGAACCGCTTCTACCGCAAAGCCACCCGCGAGATGGCGCTGGTGCGCACCGGCCTTGGCGGACAGCGCGTTGCGCTGGACGGCGGCGTGATCAGCCTGCCGATCCTGCATCGCGTCGCCGAGGTGAACATGCGCACCATGCGCCTAGAGGTGCAGCGCCAGGGCGAGACCTCGATCATCACCCAGGACCGCCTGCGCATCGACGCCACGGCCGAGTTCTATGTGCGCGTCGAGCCGACGGACGAGGGCGTCGCCACCGCCGCCCAGGCGCTGGGCTCCAAGGCGCACCGGGCCGAGGACGTGGCCGACCTGTTGGAGGGCAAGCTGGTCGACGCGCTCTTGAGCGTCGCGGCCGGCTACACGATGGACGCGCTGCAGGACAACCGAGGCCAGTACGTCTCGGCGGTCGCGGCTGCGCTGGAGGGCCGGCTCGAGCAGAACGGTCTGCTGCTGGAGGCCGTGTCGCTGACCCAGCTCGACCAGACGCCGTTCTCGAACCTCGACCAGAACAACGCGTTCAACGCCGTCGGCATGCGGCGCCTGGCCGAGGTGATCGCGACCAACAAGAAAGAGCGCGCCGAGATCGAGAACACCGCCGACACCGCCGTGCGGCAAAGCGAGCTGGACGCCACCAAGCGCCGCCTCGCGATCGAGCAGGTGGCGGTGGAGGCCCAGCTCGCCCTGGGCACGGCGGTCGTGGCGGCGCGGGCGCGCACCAGGGCCGAAACCGCCGAGGCCCGGGCCGCGGCCGAGGAGCGGCGCGAGCACGCCCGCATCCAGAAGGACATGGAGGTCCGCGCCAAGGAGATCCAGACCGGCCGCGAGCTGGCCGAGATCGACTACCAGGCCGAGCTCGCCAAGCGCACCTCGCGCGCCGACACCGCAGTGCAGATCGCCGCCAAAAAGGCCGAAGCCGCGTCCGCCGAAGCCGAAGCCGCCGAGGCCATCGCCGCCGAGGCCGCGGGCCGCGAGCGCGTGGTCACCGTGCGCGAGACCGCGGCGGCCGAGCGCGACAAGACCTTGGCCGTGATCGAGGCGCAGAAGCTGGCCGAGGTCGACGACACCCGCGTGGCCAGCGAGGCCGGCACCGTGCGCGCGATGGCCGAGGCCGAGGCCGCCGCCGTCGCCGCCAAGGGCGATGCCGAGCGCGCCCGCCTGTTGGCCCAGGCCGAGGGCGAGGCGGCCCTGTTCGGCGCCCAGAACGCCCAGTCCGACACCGTGATCGCCATGAAGGTCGAGCTCGCCAAGGTCGACGCCCTGCCCGAGGTCGTGCGCGAGATGGTCAAGCCCGCCGAGAAGATCGACCAGATCCGCATCAACCACGTCTCGGGCTTCGGCGCCCTGGGCGGCGGCGCAGGCGGCTCCGCCGGACCACCCTCCGGCGGCTCCGCCGTCGGAGGCGGCCCGATGGTCAACCAGGTCGTCGACGGCATCCTCGGCATGGCGCTGCAGCTGCCCGCCGTTCAAAAGCTGGGCGAGGAGATCGGCATGAACGTCTCCAACGGCGTCGGCACCCTGGCAAGCCGCCTGCAGAAGGCGCCGTCCCCGCCGGAGGCGCAGGACCCCTGACACCGCGGAGCGGCCCGCCCGGCGGGCCCCACTCCCACGCCACCGCCGCGGCACCGCCACCCCAGCCGCGGTCTGGATACGCCCCGCCGCGCCCCGCGGCCCGGGCGCCAAGAACGGACGAGAGGAGAGACCCCATGCCCTTCCGCCTATCCCGTCGCGGGCTGCTCCGCGCCGGCGGCGCCGCGGCCGCCACCACCCTGGCCGCGCCCTACGTCGCCCGCGCCGCGGACCCGATCAAGCTGGCCGCGATCCTGGACCAGTCGGGCGGGCTCGAACTGCTCGGCCGCCCGATGCTGACGGCGACCGAGATGGCCGTGGCCGAGATCAACGACGCCGGCGGCGTGCTCGGCCGACCGATCGAGCTGATCAGCTACGACCCCCAGACCAACATCCAGTTCTACACCCAGTT
>JBCCMW010000359.1:0-4056 GCA_039026175.1 Pseudomonadota bacterium | reverse complement strand
TGCCTGCCCGCGCCAACCTCTCGGCTGCCGACATAGCAACGCCCGCCGGCCGCCTCAGCCCCGACCGTCGGCACCCGTCACCCCGCCGTCCCTGGGCGCGGCATCCGGACCCGCAGCAGCGTCGTCGTCGACCGGGGTGCCATAGACATAGGCCCCGGCACGAAACCGCTGCCGCGCCGACGGTGGCTTGTCCGCGCCGTCGACGGGGCCGGCCGCGCGGTCGCGCGCCTGCAGCGCCATCGCCCGGGCGTTGAGCGTGACCAGTGCCGCGCCGATCAGCCCGCGCGCCGTGGCGTCGAGCTCGGCCACCGACGCCTCGCTCAGCCCGTCATAGTGCACCGCCCGTTCGAAGTAGGGTCCGGCCTGGGGTGCTGCGGCCACGTTGGCCGTCGCCGCTTCGGCATGGTCGCCCAGGTTGGCGGCCAGGTAGCCCAGCAGCGCGCTGTCGTCGGCGCGCGGCACGAACGCCTCGGCACCCAGCGCCACGGTGCCGTCCGCCCGCGCCTCGACCAGGCCCAGCCGCACCAGTTCGTCCAGCACCGTGCGCGCGTGCATGTCGCGGCTGACGCCGGCGACCAGGCCCTCGAACCCGTCGGCGCCCAGACGCCCCAGCGTGCGCGGACGGCCGTCGCGGTCGGTCCAGGCCGGGTCGCCGCTCCACCGCGCCAGCACGCGGGGCAGCGGGCCGTGGCCGCCAGGTGCCGCAGCGGTCGGCTCGGCGGGATCGGCAGCAGGAACTTGGGGCGCCGCACGCAGGGCTTTGACCTCGCGGCGCTGTATCCCGGTCAACAGGCTCAGCCGGCTGTCGGTCACCTTGCGCCCGGCCAGGGCAAAGTCGCACTCGGCGACCGAAACGAAGAGCCGGCGCAACAGGTCTGCCGCCGCCGGATAGGGCACCCCGCGGCGTATCATCAGGCGGACGAGCGGCCGCAGCACCCGCGTCATGGCGCCTTCGACGGTCACGATGGGACAATTGCCCATTTATTGCTTGGCAGCAAGGCGGCCATTGTGGTTCAATTATGGGCGATTTACACATTTTAGGAGATCGATATGCCGTTGCTTCCCCGCCAAGCCCCCGCCGTCCCGCGCCTGGGCCGCGCCCCGCATCGTGCCGCGCTCGCCACTGCGCTGGTCCTCGCCGTCGGGCTGGCGGGCTGCGCCACCGGCGTCCAGCGCACCTCGGGCGCCGACTATCTGGCCTCGGGTCCGCGCCCGGCGCCCATCCCGGCCGCCAGGACCGCCCCGAACGACGCCGACATGGCCGCCATCATGGCCGCCATCGCGCCCCCGGCCGCCAGCGCCGATCCCTTTGCCGCCGCCGCCGGGGTCGAGCCCACGCTGACCCTGCCCGCGCGCATTGGCCTCGCCCGGCTGGAACACGGGCGCCTGACGCGGCTGCCCGAGGCGGAGCTTGCGCTCTGGCGCAGCATCGAGCCCGCCACTGCCGCGCTCGGCACCGTCGTGCCGCTGGACCCGCTGATCGCCGCCAGCGCCGCGCGTGCCGCCGCGGTCGAGTGCCAACGCGCGGGTCTGTCGTGCGGGCGCGACCCGATGGAGCGGCTGCGCTATGGCGCCGCGCGCCAGCACCTGGACGCCGTGCTGGTCTATGACGTCGCCAGCCAGGCGCGGCGCAGCCGGACCGCCATCGCCTTTGCCGATCTCACGCTGATCGGCGCGGCGGTGCTGCCCACCCGGTCGATCACTGCCGAGGCCGAGGCGGGTGCGCTGTTGCTGGATGTCCGCACCGGCTATCCGTACGCGACGGCCATGGCGTCGGCAGAGGACGCGCGGCTGAGCCCGGCGTTCGGCGGCAGCGCGGCTACAGCGGCTTCGGGTCGCGAGGCGGGGGTCCGGGCGGTCGAGGCGCTGGTCGCCGAGGTTGCCACGCTGATCCCCGACGTGGTCGCCGACGCCCGTGCCCGCACCGCCGCAGCCGCCTCGGGCCCCATCGCCGCAGGCGACTGAGGCCCAACGCCGAAGGCGACTGAGGGCCAACGCCGAAGGCAACCGAGGCCCGACGCCGAAGGCGATTGCCGTTCGGTCGCTGCGGCCCCTTCGATGGCGCGCCGACGCTGCCCGCCGACGCTGCGCCCCGGCGCTGCGGCCCTATCGCAGCGGCCCTGTCTCTGAGGTCGGCGGGCCGGGGGGACGCCGGGCTGCGCCGCGCCTTGCACGCGACCGGCCGCTCTGCCATCACCCGGGGCCAATGGATCCCCTCTCCACCATCACCTTCGGGCGCCCCATCGCCGCGCTGGATCGTGCCGCCCATTTGCGCCCGGACGCCGCAACGCTGGCCGCCCGGCCGGACGCGCTGGCCGTTGCGATGATCGACGGGCGCATCGGCGTGGCGCTGGACGGCGCCAAGCGGCTGGCACGTCTGCCGCTGAGCGCGCTCAACCCCGTCGAGGCCCCGGTGTTCCTGGGCCTCTCGAACGGTGCGCCGCTGTTCGCAGCCGACCTGGGTGCACCCGATGAGACGACGCGCGCCGCGCTGCTGGGCCCGGACGGCAAGTTCATCGACCTGCGCTCGATCAGCCCCGAGCTGACGGCCGAGGAGGGCGAGATCGCCGCCACCGCGCGCTCGCTGACCACGTGGCACGCCAAGCACCGCTTCTGCGCCGTCTGCGGCGCGCCCAGCATCCCGGTCGACGGCGGCTGGCGTCGGCTATGCGAGAGCTGCGGCGCCCAGCATTTTCCCCGCACCGACCCGGTGGTGATCATGCTGGTGCTGCGCGAGGACCACGTGCTGATGGGCCGCCAGCCGGGCTGGCCGCCGGGGCTGCACTCGCTGCTGGCGGGGTACGTCGAGCCCGGCGAGACGCCCGAGCACGCCGTACGCCGCGAGGTGATGGAGGAGAGCGCGGTCCAAGTGGGCCGGGTGCGGTACCTGGCGAGCCAGGCCTGGCCGTACCCCTCGACCCTGATGATGGGCTACGCGGCCGAGGCGCTGAGCTGGGAGATCACCATCGACCCGCTGGAGCTGGAGAGCGCCCAGTGGGTGCCGCGCGCCGAGATCGCCGAGGCGATGGCCGGCGACCACCCCACCCTGGGCGCCCCGCGCCCCGACGCGATCGCGCGCTCGCTGATCGCCGCCTGGCTGGACGGCAGCGCCGACTGTCCCTGAGCCGCTCGGGGCACCCTGACTAGGGGCACGCTGACTAGGGGCACCCTGAATAGGGGCACCCTGACTCGCGGCACCCTGATTTGGGGGCGCCCTGAGACGGCCCTCGGACGGGCCGTTGGGAGACTGCCCTCAAGACTGCCTGGGGCGACCTGGACCCCGCGCGCCGGCCACGGTTCCGCAGCGCGGCAAAGGGCGGCGCCGTGCGGCCTCGTTTCGGGACGGGCCCCGCACTACCTGCAGCATCGTCGCGCGATGACGCGCGCCAGCAGCCTAGCGGACCGCCGCCGATGCTCCACTGTCCGACCGACATCCAGGCCCTGCGCCGCGCGCTGGGCGCCTATGCGACCGGCGTCACCGTGGTGACGACGGTGTCGCGCGACGGCACGCCGACCGGCTTCACGGCCAACAGCTTCACCTCGGTGTCGCTGGACCCGCCGCTGCTGCTGGTCTGTCTGGCCCATACCGCGGCGTCCTACGCTCTGTTCCGCCAGGTCGACGGGTTCGCCGTCAACGTGTTGACGGCCGAGCAGGAGGGGATCGCCAAGACCTTCGCCACGCGGGGCGCGGACAAATTCGCCGATCTCGCCTGGACCCCGGGTGCCCACGGCGCGCCGCTGATCGACGGCGCCCTGGCGCGCTTCGACTGTGCGATGCACGAGCGTGTGGCCGCGGGCGACCACGACGTGCTGTTCGGTAAAGTGTTGGGTTTCAGCCGCCACGAAGGCGCACCGCTCGTCTATCACGCCGGCAGCTTTGCCAGCATCGGCTGAGCGTTTTTGCATCAAAAGCCGCCAACCGGGTTGGCGGCTCGTCTCTCAGGCTGTTGCTGTCGCAGGAGACCGGCGTGGCGGGTCAGTGACGCTCGCGCGCCTCACGCATGCGGCGCTCACGCTCCCGACGCTCGTCATCCACCCGCACGGGAACGGCGTCGC
>JBCCMW010000358.1:0-4066 GCA_039026175.1 Pseudomonadota bacterium | reverse complement strand
GGTCGCCGCAGGCTTTGGCGCCATCGCCTTCGGCGCCCATCTCTTTGCCTTCGGCATCGATCCGCTGTCGCACAAGGGGATCGACGTGTCGGACGCGGCGCACGGCCGGCTGGTCGAGGCGCTGGACAAGGCCGACCAGATGCTGCGCGAAATCCACGACGCGGCACAGTCGATCGGCGACCGCGAAATCACCGAGCGCCTGGCCGCGCTGGGCGACGAAGTGCGCGCCATGCTGCGCCGGCTGGAAAGCGATCCGCGCGACCTGCCGCGCGCCCGGCGTTATCTGTCGGTGCACCTGGTCGGCGCGCACGAGGCGACGCGCAAATACGCCGAGAACCACGCCGAAATCGACGACCCGACGCTGCGCGCCGATTTCCTGGCGCTGATCACCGAGCTGGAGGAGAGCTTCCAGCGCGGGCGCGACAAGCTGCTCAGCGAAGAGCGCACCGACCTCGAGATCGAGATCGAGGTGCTGCGCGAGCGTCTGAGCCGCGAGACGCCGCGCCCCTGACGCGCCGGCGCTGCGGCAGCCCGAGACCGCCCAGCCGCCGGCGCCCCCGGCCGCCAGGATACGCCTTCGCGCCCGGACCGGGCGCACCCCACCGGCCCCGCCACCACCGCCAGGGGCCCAACGACGAGAGCAACGGACGAGCGACTGGGAGACCACCATGACCACACCCAACGATCAGGCGCCCGGCGAGACCGCGCCGCCGCCCGCGCCCACGGCCCATGCCGACGCGCTGCCCGGTGCCGTCGCCGTCGCCGCCGAGGTCGCCGAGGCCGTGAAGCCGCCGCGCGACGTGCGCGAGGGCGACCTGCGCATCGACGATGTGGATCCGACCGAGCGCGCCGCCATCGAGACGCGCATGGCCGAGATCTCGATGACCGACACCTCCTCGATCATCAAGTTCGGCTCGGGCGCCCAGGAAAAGCTGACCGAGATCTCGGACCAGATGCTGGAGGGCGTGCGCACCAAGGACACCGGCCCCGCGGGCGACACCCTACGCTCGATGGTCGAGACGATCCGCGGCTTCAACGCCTCGGAGCTGGACCCGACCGCTAAGCAGAGCTGGTGGGACAGGCTGCTGGGCCGCACCTCGCCGGTGCAGAACTTCATCGCCGAGTACGAGGGCGTGCGCGGCCAGATCGACCAGATCACCGAGACGCTGCTCAGCCACGAGACGATCCTGCTGAAGGACGTCAAGTTCCTGGATCGGCTCTACGACGAGACGCTGGGCTTTTACGACGAACTCGGTCTGTATATCGCCGCCGGCGAAGCCAAGCTCGACAAGCTCGACGTGTTCGATATTCCCGCCGCCGAGAAGGCAGCGCAGGAGGCGCCCGAGGGCGAGGGCCCGATGGCCGCCCAGGCGCTGCGCGATCTGCGCGCCGGCCGCGACGAGCTGGAGCGCCGGGTCCACGACATGAAGCTGACGCGCCAGGTGACGATGCAGTCGCTGCCCTCGATCCGGCTGGTGCAGGAGAACGACAAGGCGCTGATCAACAAGATCAACTCGACGCTGCTGAACACCGTGCCGCTGTGGCGTCAGCAGTTGGCCCAGTCGGTGACCATCGCGCGCTCGCGCGATGCTGCCGCGGCGACCCGCGCGGCCGGCGATCTGACCAACGAGCTGTTGCAGAAAAACGCCGAGAACCTGCGCCAGGCCAACCGCGAAGTGCGCACCGAGATCGAGCGCGGCGTGTTCGACATCGAGACCGTGCGCAAGGCCAACAAGGAGCTGATCGACACGATCCAGGAGAGCCTGCAGATCGCCGACGAGGGCAAGGCCCGCCGCGCCGCGGCCGAGGCCGAACTGATCCAGATGGAGCAGGACCTCAAGACCGCGCTGGCCGCCGCCAAAGCGCGCGACATCCCCGGCGCTGCGACCTCGGCCGCGGGCACTGCCGCCGCCGAACTGGGCGCTCCCGATCCCACTGCCAATTCCGAAGCCGCCAAGCCGGAGGGCCAAGCATGAGCACAGAGCAAGACAGGGTGCACCCCTCGGGGCCGGCCGAGGCGATCGGCCTCTGCCTCGCCCGTTTCCTCGATTTTTCGGGCCGCGCCGGGCGACCCGAGTTCTGGTGGTTCTTCGCCGCCCTTGCGGTCGCCACCGTCCTGATGGTCCAGCTCGACGCCGCGCTGGGGCTGCAAAGCATCGGCACGGTGCTCGAGCATTCGCGCCCGCAGGCGAGCGTGACGCCGCTGTTCGAGTACCGCCTGCCGGGACCCATCGCCTCGATCTTCCTCATGGTCGCGCTGCTGCCGTTCCTGGCCGCGGGGACGCGGCGGCTGCACGACCGGGGGATGAGCGGCTGGTGGCTGCTGGGCCTGATGCTGCCGGTCGCGGGCTGGGTGGTGCTGGCGACCTTCATGGCGCTGGGCGGCCAGGAGGCGGACAACGCGTTTGGCGCCCCGCCGATGCCCAACCGCGGGTGACCAGCCGGCCCGCCGCCCGCCCGGCGCCGCGCCGCCGCCGCTAGGGTTCCAGGCGGCTGCGCGCCCGGGCGCAGGAGGGCTCGGCGAACACGCGGGCCATCGCGCTTTCGTACTCGGCGCTGCCCAGCGTCAGGATCAATGCGCCCGGCGGGCCGACCAGTTCGGCGACGGTCCAGCCGGATCGCTGCCCCGCCAGCCGGGCTGCGGCGCGCGCCTCGGCCTCGCCGTCCGCCGGGCCGGCCGCGTCGTGCAGCGCATAGACCGTTCGGCCGAACCCGTCGCGCTCGCCCGTCGGCACCAGCCGCAGCTCCAGGGTCGCCGCAGGCCGGCTGGCGGTGATGTAGAAGGTGATTGCCGCCGTCCCCTCGCCCGGGGCCCGGGGCGTGCGCAGCAACAGGCCCGCGACGGGGAGCCCCTCTGGCCGGCCGGGCACGCAGCCCAGAAAGAGCGCGTTACCGGTGCGGCGGTCCTCGGCCAGCGCCATCTGCCCGCCGCTGGCCGCGCGGCGGAGGCTCCAGCCGGTGTCGGCCGGGGCCGCCGGGGGCAGCAGTGCGGCGCCCAAAAGCAGCCCCGCCAAGGCCAGCCGGCCGGGCGCGGTCACAGGCCCAGCCCGACGGGCTCGATCAACCCGGGCCGGTTGTTGGCGACCCGGCCCACCGCGGCGTCGACCTCGTGCACCCGGGTGCGGGCATCGGGGATCGGCGCCATCGCCACCTCGCCGAACCCCAGCCACGCCTCGAAGTCGGCCTCCTCCAGCACCACGGGGCTGCGCGGATGCAGATGCGCGGTTGCCGGCCCCGCCGCCGTCGTCAGGATCGTGCACGACACCAGCTTCTGGCCGTCCACCGTCGCCTGGGCCCAGAGCCCGGCGAAGGCGAGGCCCGGGCGGTTGCTCTCGGCCGAGATGAACCACGCCGTCTTGGCGCCCGCCTTGCCCGTCCACTCGTAGTAGCCGGCCGCCGGGATCAGACAGCGCGCGCGGGCCCAGGCGTCGCGGAACATCGGCTTGCCCGCCGCCTCTTCCGAGCGGGCATTGAAGGTCGAGGCTTTGAGCTCGGCCAGCGGCTTGCGCCACCAGCGCGGCACCAGGCCCCAGCGCGCGGCCAGCACCCGGCGCGGCGCCTCGGCCGTCGCGCCCGGCACGGCGATGGCCACGCGCTGGGTGGGCGCTACGTTCCACGACGGCGCCGGCCAGGGCCCTGCGGGTGCGACTGCCAAGGCCGGCCTATCGGCGTCGCCGACCCAGTCGTCCAGCCAGTCGGGCGGTGGGGCGTCGCGCTCGATCCGCAACCAGTCGGCGGTGCCCGCCGCACCGGCAATCAACGCACTGGCGAATCGTCCACACATCCCTCGCCCCTCGGTTGACAGGCAAAAGCCCGCATCTTTGCTCCGAAACGCAACGCAGGCGCTCGCGGATTCCCATTCAGGCGCGGTCTTTCAGGTTTCAACGGCCATGCGCCACTGGCTAGACTTTAGCGTATTGGAGGACAACGCCATGCTCGCCAGCCATGCCAACGCTCTCGCCCGCCCGCCCGCCGTTCGCGCCGCTGTGCGCCCGGCCCGGCCCGGCGCGGCCCGCCGCGGCATGCTCCGCCGCGGCCTGCTGCGTGCGAGCGTGCTGCGTGCGGG
>JBCCMW010000357.1:0-4082 GCA_039026175.1 Pseudomonadota bacterium | reverse complement strand
TTCGGGATGCCGGCGTTGCCTTTGGCGACCACCACCGCATCGGGCGACACGGCCGTGATGCCCAGCACCGTGCGCAACAGATCCGCCGCGCCGACGCCGCAGTTGGCGCCAAAGGCGATGGGCGTCGCCGGCAGCGTGGGCGCGATCCGGGCATAGGCTTCGGACGTGATGCCCATCATGGTGCGCCCGGCGGTGTCGAAGCTCAGCGTCGCACAGAACGGCGCGTCCTCGGCCGCGGCGGCTTCGGCGGCGGCCAGCAACTCCTCCTCGGCGCTCAGCGTCTCGGCCCAGACAACATCGACCCCGCCGGCCATCAGCCCGCGGATCTGGGCCCGGAACGCCGCGACAGCGTCGGCCTTGGACAGGCTGCCGACCGGCTCCAGGATCTCGCCCGTGGGGCCCAGCGAGCCCGCCACGACCACGGGCCGGTCGGCCGCATCGGCGATCTCGCGCGCCAGACGCGCCGCCGCCTCGTTGATCTCGAAAACCCGGTCCTCGGCGCTGTGCAGCTTCAGCCGATAGGCACTGCCGCCGAAACTGTTGGTCAGGATCACGTCCGACCCCGCATCGACGAAACCGCGGTGCAGCGCGCGGATCTTGTCGGGCGCGTCCAGGTTCCACAGCTCCGGCGCCTCGCCCGCCTCCAGCCCCATGGCGAACAGATTGGTGCCCGTCGCCCCGTCCAGCAGCAACCACTCGCGTTCGGCCAACAACGCGCTCAGCGCATCCGCCATGTGCACCGTCTCCCTCGCCCCACGCCCCAGGGCGCGAACTTTTCGCCCCGCGCCGCTAGGGCGCGAACCCGTCACCCCGCGCCGCACGGCGCGAACCCGTCACCCCGCGCCGCAACGGCGCGAACCCGTCACCCCGCGCCACAACGGCGCAGACCTGTCGCCCTGCGCCCCACGGCGCAAAACGGTATTCCAAACGCGACTCCCATGCGCTTTTGCGGCAGTGCACGCAAGCCCGTTCGCGTGGGGAACGGCGGCCGCACCGCGATGCGCGGCAGCGGCGCCCGGCGGGGGCTAGGCGGCGGCGCTGGCGGCGATCCCGTCCAGCCGGGCGATCATCGCCTTTAGCCCGTTCGAGCGCTGCGCCGACAGGTGGCTGGCCAGCCCCAGTCGGGCAAGCTCGGCCTGCGCGTCGATGCCGCGGATGTCGGCCACCGTACGGCCCGAGTACAGCGCGCGCAGGAGCGCGATCAGCCCGCGCACGATCATGGCGTCGCTGTCGCCGCGAAAGCTGAGCCGCGCGCCCGGGCCCTCGCCCTCGACCTCGGGCACCAACCAGACCTGGCTCGCGCAGCCGTCCACCTTGTGGGCCGCGGTCCGCTCGCTGTCCGCAAGCGGTGGCATCGCCTTGCCGAGGTCGATGACGTAGCGGTAGCGGTCCTCCCACTCGTCCAGCAGCTCGAAGTTCTCCGCGATGTCCTCAAAGCGCTCGTCGGCCATGCTCGTCTCCTCCGCCGCCGGCAGGGCGGGCTGGTACCGCGCCCCCCCGCCCGACCTAGGCGCTGGCACCCCGAGGGTCCAGACGGCCGGGGCGCGCTGCCGGCGCGGGGGCGCGATGTCGCGTCCCAGGGCGGGACGTCCGCGGCCGCGCAGGACCGCCGCGGGCCTTGCCCCCTTCCCTCGCCGCGCACGGTGTGCTCGATAGGCGGCCGCGTTAACCTGTCCGGGAGTGTTCGCCGTGCACCGCCTCGCGCGCCTCGCCGCCGTCCTGACCGTGTGCTGCCTGCCCGCGGCCTGTTCGCTGTTCGGCGACGACGAGGAGGCGGACGCCGCGGCGGCCGAGGCCGAGGCGACCCGCGTTCTGCCCCAGCCGGTGGATACCGTCGTCGGCGTCGAGATCGGGCGCACCGCGTCGGGCTTCGTGATCACCGCCTACGGCATCGCGCCCGGCGCGGGCTTCGGCGTGCCGCAGCTGACCCCGCGGCGCCAGGGTCGCCCGGCACCGGACGGGTTCATCGAGTACGACTTCCGCGCGATCCCGCCCGACCCGAATTTCGAGATGCCCCGCGGGTCCGAGACCGTGCGCCGCCTGCGCGCCGACCGGCTGGTCAGCGAGCGGGTGTTCTCGGCGGCGGCGGGCATTCGGATCTTCGCGCTGCGCAACGCCCGCGCTGTACGCTTTTAGCCGCCTCTGCCGGTCCAGATCCGCCCGACGCTTCCGCCCGACGCTTCCGCCTGACGCTTCCGCCTGGCGCTTCTGTCTGGCGCTCCCGCCCAACGCTTCCGCCCGACGCTTCCGCCCGACGCTCCCGCCTGTCGCTGCACCGCAACCCCCGCCACCGCCGCGACGGCGCACAGCGCCGGCGGGTGTGGTGGTGGCGGGTGTGGTGGTGGCGGGGGTGGTGGCGGGCCGTCGCGCGGCGCGAGGGCCCGCGCCAGCGGGGCCTCTGCCATGCAACCCCGGTGCCATCTCGATCCCAGCGCGCGTCCGCGCAGTCGGCACGCCGTCCGCAGCCCAGCATGCTCAGCCCAGGAGGCTCAGCCCAGGAGGCTCAACTCAGCGTAGGCTGCGCGGGGTACGCGCTCCGGCGGCTTCAGCCCGGCGTCTCGATCATCTCCACGCCACGGCGCCCGGCCTTGAGCCCGACCTCGCCGGTCTTCAGCCGCAGCGCATCGGCGCCGAACACCTGCAGCCGCCAGCCGTGCAGCGCCGGCACATCGGGCGCCTCGTCGCCGGCCAGCGCGTCCAGATCGCTGGACGAGGCCAGCAGCTTCGGCGCGATCCCCAGGCTGTCGGCCCGGGCCTTCAGGAACACGCGCAGCAGGTCCGCGACGGCGGCCGAACCCTCCTTGCGCCGCGGCGGCGGCGGCAGTTGCGGCCGGTCGGTCGGCGGACAGGCAACGCCCCGCGCCACGGCCGCCAGGATCGCCTCGGCCAGCTCCGGGCGCCGCCCCTCGCGCTGCAGCAGGCGCATCTTGGACAGCCCCTCGACGTCGCGCGGCTTGGCCGCCGCGATCTCGACCAGCGCATCG
Source organism: Pseudomonadota bacterium (assembly GCA_039026175.1). GTDB lineage: Bacteria > Pseudomonadota > Alphaproteobacteria > Rhodobacterales > Rhodobacteraceae > Thermohalobaculum. The sequence continues at coordinate 1,098 of JBCCMW010000357.1, read as the reverse complement.
TCCTTCATCAGCCGGGCCCGCGGCACGTCGCGCGTCTGCGCCGTCTCCTCGCGCCAGCGGGCCAGCTCGCGCACCACGGCCAGCGTCTCGCCGTTGCCCGTGCGCGCCTTTACCCGGCGCCACATTTCGCCGGGGTCCACGTCATAGGTCGCAGGATCGGTCAGGCTGGCGATCTCCTCGCGCACCCACTCCTCGCGCCCGGTGCTGGCCAGCCGCTCAGCCAGCGTCTCGTAGATCGTGCGCAGGTGCGTCACGTCGCCCAGCGCATAGCGCAATTGATGCTCGCTAAGCGGCCGGCGCGACCAGTCGGTAAAGCGCGAGGATTTGTCCAGCTCGACCCGTGCGATCTTGCGCACCAGCGTCTCGTAGCCGACCTGCTCGCCATACCCCAGCACCATGGCCGCGACCTGGCTGTCGAACATCGGCGCCGGGATGACGCCGCCGCGGTGGTAGAAGATCTCGACGTCTTGGCGCGCGGCGTGGAAGACCTTGACCACCCGCGGGTCCGACAGCAGGGCATAGAGCGGGGCGAGATCGATCCCGTCGGCCAGCGGGTCGACCAGCACCGCCTCGCCGGCGCCGTTCGCTCCATCCTCTGGCCCCGCGTCTGACTTGGCGTCTGACCCTGCGTCTGGCGCCGCCTCTGACCCAGCGTCCGGTGCTGCGTCGCGCGCCCCTTTGGCGACCGCCGCCGACCCCTCGCCCGGCACGGCAAGCTGCACCAGACAGAGCTGGGCATAGTAGGTGCGCTCGCGCATAAACTCGGTGTCGACCGTCACGTACGGGCGTTCTGCAAACCGGGCGCAAACCGCCGCCAGCGTTTCGGTTTCGGTAATCATCCTCGCCATTCTGTTTCGCATAAGAGCAAAAACGATCTTGGACAGCTCTTTCCTGTATGGTGGCGGGGCCTTGCCCCAGGCAGGAAACGCGTTCAAGTCGGTTTGGGGCGATTTCCCGGGTCCGCCGGTCACCTTTTCGGGTGACCGCGCGTCGCCGGGCGGGGGTTTCGGCGTGCAGACGATCCTGGTGGCCAATCGCAAGGGCGGCGTCGGCAAGACGATGGTCAGCATCACGCTGGCCGCGGCGCTGGCGGGCCGG
>JBCCMW010000356.1:0-4096 GCA_039026175.1 Pseudomonadota bacterium | reverse complement strand
CGGCGCGTGGCCGCGCGACGGACGGGACCGGAGCGGCCCGGCGCTTGGCCGCGCGAGGGTCGGGACCGGAGGGGCCCGGCGCCAGGCACCGCGGCGGCGCCCGGCCATGCGAGGGCCGGGAGCGAAGGGGCCCGGCGCCCGCGGGCGTCGAACATCCGGCGCCAACTGGTGCCCGGTGCCGGGCGGGGCGCGGAACGGTCAGGCGCGGGCGTAGATGTCCTCGTAGCGGACGATGTCGTCCTCGCCGAGGTAGGGACCCGACTGCACTTCGATCAGCCGCAGGGGCACTTTGCCGGGGTTCTCCAGCCGGTGGACCGTGCCGAGGGGGATGTAGACCGATTCGTTCTCGGTCAGCAGCTTTTCGTCCTCGTCCAAGGTCACCTTGGCGGTACCGGAGACCACCACCCAATGCTCGGAGCGGTGCACGTGGCTTTGCAGCGAGAGCTGGCCGCCCTCCTTGACCACGATCTGCTTGACCTGGAAGCGGCTGCCGAGCCCGATCGTCTCGTACCAGCCCCAGGGGCGGTAGACGCGCGGGAAGTCGGTCGCCTGCTTGGCGTTCTGGGCCTTCAGCGTATCGACCACGCGGCGCACCTCGTGGGCGCGGTCCTTGGCCGCGACCAGCACGCCATCGCGCGTCGCCACGGCGATCACGTTCTCCAGCCCCAGACCGATCAGCCGCATATCGGGATCGTCCGAGCGCAGCAGCGTATCGCGACAGTCGAGCGCCAGCGCGCCCTCCGAACAGACGACACCGTCGCCGTCGGGCTCGCTCTCGCTCCAAACCGTCGCCCAGGTGCCGAGATCGTTCCAGCCGCAGTCGAGCGGCACCACGGTCCCCTTCACCTGTTCCATGATCGCGTAGTCGATCGAGATCGACGGGCAGCCGCGATAGGCGTCCTCGCCCAGGCGGTAGAAACAGAGATCGTGCCGCCCCTCCATATAGGCGGCCCGGGCGTGATCGATGACCTCGGGCGCCTCCTGCTCGAACGTCTCCAGCAGGCGCTTGGCCGGCAGCAGGAACATGCCCGAGTTCCAGAGGTAGTTGCCGGCCTCGACCATCTCGGCCGCCCGCTCGGCGCTGGGCTTTTCGATAAAGCGCTCAAAGGGCATCGGCTTGCGCTTGCGGCCCGGATCCTCGGCCAGTTCGATATAGCCGTAGCCGGTCTCGGGCCGGTCTGGGATCACGCCGAAGGTGACGAACTCGCCCTTGCGCGCCTCCTTGACCGCGTCCCGGACGGCGCGGTGGAACAGCGGAACATCGCCGATCACATGGTCCGACGGCAGCACCAGCAGGATGGGATCGTAATATTCCTCCACGATGCGCAGGGCGGCGGCGGCGATGGCCGGCGCGGTGCTGCGCGCATGCGGCTCGATCACGATCCGGTCGGGCGTCAGGCCGGCATCTTCCATCTGCTCGGCGACCAGAAACCGGAACTCGCTGCTGGTCAGCAGGAAGGGCGGGGCGAACTCCAGCCCCTCGAGCCGCTGCAGGGTGCGCTTGAACAGCGTCCCGCCTTCCAGCAGATCGCAGAACTGTTTGGGGTGCGCGCGGCGGGACACGGGCCAGAGCCGGGCGCCAGACCCGCCACACAGCACGATCGGTACGATGGGTTTCAGCATCTTCTGGGCGGAGGGACGGTCAGCGGCGGTCAAGAGGCGCTCCTTCTGGGCACGCGCGACGGCCGGTCTGGCTGAGCGCCCCGGACGCGCCGCTTTCTCAATGAGTCCAGGCCTGGCGGCGGTCGTAGGCGTAGTTGCTGCCATAGCCTAACGGACGGATCGTCTTCGCCCGCGGTTTAGGGTCCTCGACCAGATAGGCGATCTGATGGCGCGCGGCGTAGGCGATCGCCTGCTCGCGCGTGGCAAAGCGCAGCCGCACCTGCCGCTGCATATCGCCAGAACCGATCCATCCCATCAGCGGGTCGAGTCGCTTCACCGCCGACGGCTCGAATTCCAGCACCCAATCCTTAGTGTTTCGTTCACCGGAGCTCATGGCGCTCTTGGCGGGCTTGTAGATGCGCGCTGTCATGGCGACCTCTCTGGACGACCTCTCTGGGCGACGTCTCTGGGCGACCTCCCTGGCTGCGCTGCAGCATACCATGGCGCCAGCGGGGGCTGCCAGGGGCGCGCCGGGCCTGCGGGGGCCCGGCGCCGCCGCCTGCAGCAGCAAGGCGCGCCGGTCGGGTCAAATCGCGCGCCAGAAATAAAGTGCGCCGTCCATAATGTGGACTTGCTTGGCGCAGTTGGGGGTGTTTTTGCAGCTGTTTTTCACGACCGCCGCCGCCCACGATGCTGGGAGCGAGGGTGGGGTGGATATCGCACCGCAGTGACGACGATCCGCTGCTTCGACGCGACCGTTACACGCGTCGTGCGAGCGGGGCAACGAGATTCGCGCTACTCGCGAAGTATCTAACCGCCCTATTTTCGTGTGAAACAGGGACGTCCCGCCCTTGGGCACGTCAATCGTCGCCCCGCCCCGCGGCTTGCTTGCCCGTCGTTGAGCCGCGCGCCATATGGCCCTGTCGAGCCGAGAGGATCCGCGATGGCCGAGACAACGTTCCCCGTGAACCGAAAAGGGACACCACCGCAGCGCGAAAAGCTGGAGGGTGGGATCAGCCTGCGGATGCAGACCCCGTTCGAGCCCGCAGGCGATCAGCCGAGCGCCATCGTGGAGTTGGCCGAGGGTGTGGACGGCGGCGAACGCGACCAGGTGCTGCTGGGCGCCACCGGTACCGGCAAGACCTACACCATGGCCAAGGTGATCGAGGCGACTCAACGCCCCGCTATCGTGCTGGCGCCCAACAAGACGCTGGCCGCCCAGCTCTATGGCGAATTCAAGTCATTCTTCCCGGAAAATGCCGTCGAGTACTTTGTCAGCTACTATGATTACTATCAGCCCGAGGCCTATGTGCCGCGATCCGATACCTATATCGAGAAGGAAGCGCAGATCAACGAACAGATCGACCGGATGCGCCATTCTGCGACCCGGGCGCTGCTGGAGCGCGACGACGTGATCATCGTCGCCTCGGTGTCCTGCATCTACGGCATCGGCGCGGTCGAGACCTACCAGGCGATGACCCAGGATCTGAAGACCGGCTTCAGCTACGACCGCCAGGACGTGGTGCGCGAGTTGATCGCCCAGCAGTACCGACGCAACGACGTGGCCTTCCAGCGCGGCACCTTCCGCCAGCGCGGCGACACGCTGGAGCTGTGGCCCGCCCATCAGGAGGACCGCGCTCTGCGGTTTTCCTTCTTCGGCTACGAACTGGAAAAAATCGTCGAGTTCGATCCGCTGACCGGCGAGCGTACGGCGACCATCGACCGGGTGAGGATCTATGCGAACAGCCACTATGTGACCCCGCGCCCGACGCTGAATCAGGCGATCAAGCAGATCAAGAACGAGCTGACGATCCGGCTGGAGCAGCTCCAGAAGGACGGTCGCCTGCTCGAGGCGCAGCGGCTGGAGCAGCGCACCAACTTCGATCTGGAGATGATCGAGGCCACGGGTTCGTGCAACGGGATCGAGAATTACTCGCGCTATCTCTCGGGCCGCGCGCCGGGCGAGCCGCCGCCGACGCTGTTCGAGTACATCCCCGACAACGCCATCGTCTTCGCCGACGAGAGCCACGTGACCGTCCCCCAGATCGGCGGCATGTACAAAGGCGACTACCGGCGGAAATTCACGCTGGCCGAGCATGGCTTCCGCCTGCCGTCCTGCATGGACAACCGACCGCTGAAGTTCGAGGAGTGGGACGCGATGCGCCCGCAGTCGGTCTTCGTCTCGGCCACCCCCGGCCCGTGGGAGATGGAGCGTACGGGCGGCGTCTTCACCGAACAGGTGATCCGCCCCACCGGCCTGTTGGACCCGCCCGTCGAGATCCGGCCCGTCAAGGCACAGGTCGACGACCTGTTGGACGAGGTCAAGCTGGTCGCCCAGCGCGGCGGCCGCGTGCTCTGCACCACACTCACCAAGCGCATGGCGGAGGATCTGACCGAATACCTGCACGAGCAGGGCGTGCGGGTGCGCTACATGCACTCGGACATCGACACCATCGAGCGAATCGAGATCATCCGCGATCTCCGCCTCGGCGCG
>JBCCMW010000355.1:0-4099 GCA_039026175.1 Pseudomonadota bacterium | reverse complement strand
GTCTATACGATCCCGATGCAGCTCCTCGCGTACCACACGGCCCTCGCCAAGGGCACAGACGTCGACCAGCCGCGCAACCTGGCCAAATCCGTCACCGTCGAGTGACCGCCCCACCGCCCCACGGTCCCGGCACATGCAGGTCCCGGAGGGGGCGGGTCGGTTGCCGTGCATCCGGCATGAATGGGCCGAGATCGGGCACCGGCGGGGCGCTGTTGGCGGTAGGCCTGCGCCGTCAAGCCTGCGCGGGGCAGCCTGCGCGCCGCAAGCCGCGCGGGGCAGCCTGCGCGCCGCAAGCCGCGCGGGGCAGGCTTCCCAGTGTAGGCCTCACGGGGCAGGCCTCACGGGGCAGGCTTGAGGGGCCGGCCGGGGCGGGGTGCGCACGGGCGCGTTGGGCCGCCCGACGACCCACCCTGTTGCCCCGATGTAACGGGCCCTCGCCCGATGCGTGCAGCACCCCTGCGGCAGCTCGCGCCTCTGCCCGCGTCAGCCTCGAAATCGCCCCGCTTGCCGCCTATGGTCGCCCCATTCGAAGCCGTTCCGGGACAGCCTCGGACGGCCGCGACCCAGGACAGGACAGGGGACAAGGTGAGGAGCGGGGCGAGGATGCTGAAGGCACTGCAGGCGGCGGCGGCCGCAACGGCGCTGGTCGCGTGCACGGCCACGGCGCCGGAAAACGATACGGTCGCCGATAACGAGGATCTGGGCCCGCGCCCGCGGTCCGATTGCTACACCGTCGTGCTGTTCGACGGTTTCGAGATCAAGGACCCGCCCGAAGGCACGCCGCCCGAGCATGCCGCGTTCCTCGGCGAGTGGCGCTTCGGCGCGTGGGACGGGCTCTGGTGCCACGATCTGATCGTGACCGAGATCACCAAGGACGGCCGGGTCAAGATCATGGATCTGCACGCGCCCTACGAGCCGTGGAACCAGCCGGCAACGGCCTTCGCGCGGACCGGCCGGATCGACAACGACGGCCGGCTGCGCTTTCGTCACGGCACGACGGATCGCGAGTACCACCTCGACGACGGGCGGCTGGTGGCCTTCCGGTCGGGCCAGGCGGGCGAGTACACGGCGATGCTGCGCAAGCCCGGCAGCGCCCCGCCCCCGCAGCGCCGCCCCGAGGATCTGCAGGACGGCGGCGAGAGCCTGGCCGACGCCGATACGGGCCTCCAGCCCGCTGCCGAGGGCACCGAAACCGCCTCGGCCGAAGACCTCTGACCGTCGGTCAGGGCGCCGCCTCGGCGCCCTGCCACCCTAACCGATGGCGCCCACCCGCTCGGCCGCCAGTGCTGCGGGGCGAGCGTTACTCGGTGGGCGTGGCGGCCAGGGTCACCCAGACCTCGTTGCGACGAAACCACGGGATGGTCCAGGGCGGGTTGTAGCCGGCCGACTGCCAGTCGCCCGCGTGCGCCACGCCCTCGGCCGTGAGCCAGGCCTCCAGCGCGGCCTGCGCCTCGGCCACGTTGCCGTCGCTGAAAAAGCCCGAAAAGCGCAGCACCGCGGTGCGCCGCGGCGGCACGGTCGCGATCTCGACCGTCGGGTCGGTGGGCGCCGGCGCGCTCTCGGCGGTCATGCCCTCGGGCAGCACGAACTCGGTGGTCCAGGCCTTGGCACCGTCGACCGCCGCGCCCTCGACGATCACGGGCGCGGTCATCGCGATCTCCTGCGCGGCCCCGTCCTCGACGATCACCGGCGCCGTCATGTCGATCTCGGCCGTGACGGTGTTGTCGCCGCTGATATAGCCGAACAGGCGCGAAAACCCCTCGCTGACCGCCGCGTCGCGGTCGTCGGCGGTCACGGTGGTGCGGGCGACGACGATTGCCGGGTAGTCGCGGATCTCGATCTCGCCGTCCGCGCGGACCACGTCGAAGGGCGGCTCCTCGGCCGCCTTGCCGCCGAACACCGAACATCCGGCCAACGCCGTGGCCAGCAGCGCCGTCATCGCAAGGGCGGGCAAGCGCATCATCGGACTGTCTCCTGAAGCTTCGGTCACACCCCCGATATGGGGTGCGCACCCTGGTGCTGCCGCCCCCTGCGGTGCCGCAAGCGGTCGGGATGCAGGACGGTTGCGCGGCAGAACCGGCGAAGGTTTCAGCCGGGGCGCTGTGGCGGCGCTCTCAGCCGGCCCGTGCCCCCGCTTTCGCCCCCGTCTTGGCCCCCGCCTTCGCCCCTGCAGGCGCCTCCGGCTGTGCATCCGGCTGCGCCCCAGCGTGCGGTGGCGCGCTATCGCCCGCCCGTTCGCGCAGCGCGCGGCGCATGATCTTGCCGGTCGCCGTCATCGGCATCGCGTCGATCTCGTGTACCGCGCGCGGGGCACAGTGGGCGGCAACGCGGGAGCGCACCAGCGCGGTCAGCTCCTCGGCCAGGGACGCGCCGCCCCGGGCACCGGGCTTGAGGGTGACAAACGCGGTCACCGCCTCGGTCCGCAGCGGGTCGGGCACGCCGACCACGGCGGCCAGCGCGACGGCCGGGTGGCCGGTCAGGCAGTTCTCGATCTCTGCCGGCCCGATGCGGTAGCCGGCCGAGGTGATCACGTCGTCGGTGCGCGCGGCGAAGCGGAACAGCCCGCCGGGCTCGGCCACGCCCTCGTCGCCCGTCAGCATCCAGTCGCCGCGGAACTTGGCCGCCGTCTTCTGCGGCTGGTTCCAATAGCCTAGGAACATGGCCGGATCGCCCGCGCGCACCGCGATCTCGCCCGCCTGGCCCGGCGCCAAAGGCTCCTCGCCGTCCGCGCCCAGCACGGCGACGTCGCTGCCCGGGAAGGCGCGGCCCATCGCGCCCGGCACGATCGGCGCCAGGCGGGCGTCGTTGCCGATCACCAGGTTGCACTCGGTCTGGCCGTAGAACTCGTGGATCGCCACGCCCAGCACCGCCTCGCCCCAGGCCAGCGTCTCGGCGCCCAGGCTCTCGCCCCCCGAGCCGACGCTGCGCAGCCGCGCGCCAAAGCGGGCCGGGTCGGGCACGCCGCGCATCATCCGGAGCGCCGTCGGCGGGATGAAGGCGTTGCGCACCCCGTGCCGCGCCATCAGGTCGAAGGCGTATTCGGGGTCGAACTTCTCCATCCGGTGGGCCAGCAGCGGCACGCCCTGCTTCAGCGCCGGCAGCGCCATGTTGCAGAGCCCGCCGATCCACGCCCAATCGGCCGGGGTCCACGCCAGGTCGCCCGGCTGCGGAAACCCCTGGTGAGTGTGCTCGATGCCCGGCATGTGGCCCAGCAGCACCCGGTGGCCGTGCAGCGCGCCCTTGGCCGGGCCCGTGGTGCCCGAGGTATAGCTGATAAAGGCGGGGTCGTCGGGTCCGGTCTCGACCACGCGCAGGTCCTCGCGCGCCTTGCCGAGCTCCTGCCAGAAGCCCCAGGCCCCATCGCCCGGGCGGTCGACCGAGAACACGACCGCGAGATCGGGGAGCCGGTCGCGCAGGCGGTTGACCTTGGCCAGGTTGCGGTCGTCGGTGACGATGGCGCGGACGCCGGCATCGCCCAGGCGGTGGGCCAGCCCGTCGTCGCCGAACAGCGTGAACACCGGCACGACAATGACGCCCAGCATGTAGCAGGCGAGATGCGCGATGATCGTCTCGGGCATCTGGGGCAGCAGCAGCCCCAACCGGTCGCCGCGGGCGATGCCGTGCGCCTCCAGCGCGTTGGCAAATCGGCGGGCGGCGCGCGAGAGCTGGACGTACGTGTAATCGCGCCGCCCGCCGTCGGGGCGCAGATAGATGAGCGCCAGACGCTCGGGGTCGGTGCGCGCCCATTTCTCGCACACGTCCCAGGCGATGTTGTAGCGGACCGGCAGATCCCATCGGTGCGCGGCGCGCGCCGCGCCCCAATCGGCCGCGCCCCCGGTCGAGCGCAGGTCGTGCGGTCGGCTAGCGGGTGATGCTCCTGCACGATTGTCAGCCATTCGGCGACCCTGTCTGCCTCATCCACATGCAGACGCTAGGCGCTCGGCCCCATGCCATCAAGCCGGGCGGGCGCCCCACCGGCCGGAGGCCCCGGAAACCCCCGCGCCGGCGGCGCCGTCGGGGGGTGGGGTGTCGGGGGCGGCGGGCGCCGCACGGCGGGGTGGCCCGGGGCCGCGGGACCGGCCGCCAGCAGCCCGGGGGG
>JBCCMW010000354.1:0-4118 GCA_039026175.1 Pseudomonadota bacterium | reverse complement strand
GCGTGCTGCTGCTGGACGAGATCGAGAAGGCGCACCCCGACGTCTTTAACATCCTGCTCCAGGTCATGGACCACGGCCGCCTGACCGACCACAACGGCAAGGCTGTGAGCTTCCGCAACGTGATCCTGATCATGACCTCGAATGCCGGCGCGGCCGACATGGCCAAGCCCGCCATCGGCTTTGGCCGCGAGCGGCGCGAGGGCGAGGACCAGGTCGCGATCGAGCAGATGTTCAGCCCCGAGTTCCGCAATCGCCTGGACGCCGTGATCTCGTTCGGTGCCCTGCCCCGCGAGGTCATCCTGCAGGTGGTCGAGAAGTTCGTCCTGCAGCTCGAGGCCCAGCTGATGGAGCGCGCGGTGTCGATCGAGCTGACCAAGCCCGCCGCCGAATGGCTGGCCGACAAAGGCTACGACCAGCGCATGGGCGCGCGCCCCTTGGGCCGCGTGATCCAGGAGAATATCAAGAAGCCGTTGGCCGAGGAGCTGCTGTTCGGCGCGCTCGCCAAAGGCGGGCTGGTCAAAGTCAGCGTCAAGGACGGCAAGCTGCACCTCGAGTGTGTGCCGCCCGAGAGCCCACGCCTGCAGGACAAGAAGACGCCGCTGCTAACGGCCGAGTAACCGCGCGACAGCGCCGTAGCCGCGCGGCCGCGTCCCGATCGGGCGCGGCCGTGTCGCTTTTGGCGTTGCCCGCGCGGCGCGTTATCGGCCACACCGCTGCGAGAGCAGGCGGAGGATCGGGTCGTGCGCGTCGTCATCGTCGGAGGGGGGCAGGCCGCTGTGTCGGCCGCCGCAACGCTGCGCACCGAGGGGCACGAGGGCCCGATCACCATGCTCTCGGCAGAACCGGTGGCGCCGTACCAGCGCCCGCCGCTCTCGAAGAAGTATCTGCTGGGCGCCATGTCGCTCGACCGGCTGATGCTGAAGGACCCCAGCTACTATGGCGAGGCGGGGATCGACCTGCGCCTGGGCACGCCGGCCCGCGCCATCGACCGCGCGGCGCAACGGGTCGAGATCGACGGCGACGCGCTGGCCTACGACGCGCTTGTCCTGGCCACGGGTGCCGTGCCCCGGCGCCTGCCCGCGACGATGGGCGGCGACCTGCCCGGTGTGGTGACGATCCGCGATCTGGCCGACGCCGACCGGCTGGCCCCCGCCGTGGCGCCGGGGCGGCGCGCCCTGGTGGTAGGCGGCGGCTACATCGGGCTCGAGGCCGCGGCCGTCGCTGCCCGGCGCGGCATGGCCGTCACGCTGATCGAGATGGCGCCCCGCCTGTTGGCCCGCGTAGCCGCGCCCGAGACCGCAGCGCACTTTCGCACGCTGCACAGCGACGAGGGCGTCGATATCCGCGAGGGCACCGCCCTCGCCGGGATCGAGCGCCAGGGCGAGGCGCTGGCCGCGACGCTGTCGGACGGCACGGTGCTGACGGTCGATCTGGTCATCGTGGGCATCGGCATCGAGCCCGCCGCCGCGTTGGCCGAGGCCGCGGGGCTAGACACCGCCGGCGGCATCGTGGTCGACGGCACCTGCCGCACGGCCGACCCCGCGATCCTGGCCGCCGGCGACAATGCGGCGTTCCCATGGACCATGCCCGACGGCAGCACCGCGCGCATCCGGCTGGAGAGCGTGCAGAACGCCATCGACCAGGGCGCCCACGCCGCGCGCGCCATTGTGGGCGAGGTCGCGCCCTATGCGCCGGTGCCCTGGTTCTGGTCCGAGCAGTACGACACGCGGCTGCAGATCGCGGGCCTGAACACCGGCTACGACCGTGTCGTCGCCAAGCCGGGGGCACGGCCGGGCAGCCTGTTGGTCTGGTACTTCGCGGGCGAACGTTTTATCGCCGCCGATGCCGCGGGCGATCCGCGCGGCTACATGCAGGCCAAGCGATGGCTTGAAGCGGGCGAAGGACCGGTGCACGATCCTCTCCCCGGCTAAGAATCGATAATCTAGGCCATGCCTCTGGCGCGCTGCGGTATGATCCCTAGTTATTCGCATATGACGACATCGATTGTGCAACGTACTTGGCAATGACGATACCGTTCATGGAGCCTGACCTTAGGCGACCCCTTCGCGCCACGGCCTCGGCCCCGGCGTTTCCGCCCGAGAGCCTGCTGGGCCGCTGCGGGCCCGAGGGTGTGGACGCGCTGGTAAAGCACTGGACCGAAGCGAATTATGCCTCCGGCGCCCCCATCGTGGGCGCCGACGACACCGATGACGATGTGTTCTTCGTGCTGGAGGGATGCGCCCGCGCCGCGACCTACACCGACACCGGCCGCGAAGTGCGCCTATCGGACATTCCCAAGGGCGAGGGCTTCGGGATCTTTGCCGCGGTCGACGGCAGGCCGCGCTCGACCAACGTCAGCGCCATCGGCACCTCGCGCTTTGCCCGTCTTTCGGCCGCTTCGTTCAACCAGGTGATCGACACCAACCCGCAGGTCGCCCGGGCGCTGATGCTGTACCTGATCGACCGGGTGCGCGAGCTGTCGGTGCGGATGACCGAGGTGGCCACGCTGTCGGCCGAAGCCCGGCTGGTGCAGGCGCTGGCGAGCCTGTCGCGTCCCGTCGACCAGGCGTTTTTCGAGCGGCTGGGACGCACCGTGATCGAGGTCGAGCTGACCGCCGATGCGGCTGCCATCGATCCTCTGCCCACCCAGCAGGACATCGCGACCACCATCATGTCGCAGCGCGAAACCGTGGGCCGCGAGATGTCGCGCCTCACCAAGTTGGGGCTGATCCATCGCCAGGGCCGCGCGCTGCTGATCCCCAGCGTCGAGGCGCTGCGCGCCAGCGTCGGGCGTCGGCACGACGGCGACGGGTGAACCACTGGCGGCTGCACGCGCGGCGCCCTTTCCCGCCCCGGTATCGGCGCCGCGCAACCGCGGTTGTGCAGGACGGCCCGGACCCGCGCGTGCTGGCCCCGAAACGGCTTGCGCCGCGGCGCTGAAAGCCCTACCTGCCGCGCACTCAAGATGCTCACGCACGCGCCCCCGGGCCCGCAAAGGGTTACGAGCAGCGACGGTCGCATCCTTGTCTGGTCTGTCCGGCGGCACCCAACCGTCGGGGATTGAATGGGGAACGACGATGTCCACTCGGCTCCAGGGCGCCGCCGCGCCCGTAATCCGTCCACCGCACCCGCGCGACACCGCCCGCCCGCGGTACGGCACGCCGCGGCTGCGCGCCTACCTTGCCGAGGCCGCGTTCGACCGCCCTACCCTGGTGATCGATCTCAAGGCCGTCGAGCAGGCCTATCGCGCGCTCGCTTCGGCGCTGCCGACGTCCGCGCTGCACTATGCCGTCAAGGCCAACCCACACCCCGCGATTCTGGCCCGCCTTGCAGCGCTCGGCTGCCGCTTCGACGCCGCCTCGCGCGGCGAGATCGCGCTTTGCCGCGCGGCCGGCGCCCCCGCTTCGGCCATCAGCTTCGGCAACACCATCAAGCGCGCGGGCGACATCGCCTATGCCCATGCCCAGGGCATCGACCTCTTTGCCGTCGACGCGGCCGAGGAGATCGACAAGATCGCCGCCCACGCGCCGGGCGCCGGCGTCTATGTGCGCCTGCTGGTCGAGACAAGCGAGGCCGCCTGGCCGCTTAGCCGCAAGTTCGGCGCGGCGCCCGAGACAGTGCTCCCCCTGCTCGCCCGCGCCCGCAGCGCCGGGCTGCGGCCGGTCGGCCTGTCCTTCCACGTGGGCTCGCAGGCCGAACGCGCATCGATGTGGCTGCCCGCGCTCGACACCGCAGCAGCCGTGTGGACCGAGGCGCACGCGGCAGGCTTCCCGCTGACGCTCCTCAACATCGGCGGCGGCTTCCCGGCCGACTATGGCAACCCGGTCGATCCGACACCCGCCTATGGCGCGGCGCTGTCGGCGGCGCTGGCCGCGCGCTTTGGCCCCGACGTCGCGGTGATGGCCGAGCCCGGTCGCGGCCTGGTGGCCGATGCCGGCATCATCGCCGCCGAGGTGCTGTTGGTTGCCCGCAAGCGCGACACCGACCTCGCGCGGTGGGTCTATCTGGACATCGGCAAGTTTTCGGGCCTCGCCGAAACCATCGACGAGGCCATCCGCTACCGCATCGAGACCGAGGCCGACGACCGCCCCCTGCCCGGCACCGGCACGGGTATAGGC
>JBCCMW010000353.1:0-4127 GCA_039026175.1 Pseudomonadota bacterium | reverse complement strand
GTTGCCGTTCAGGTCCATCGAGAACGGCGTGATGATGTGCGCCTCTGTCCCGTAGCCGATGGTCGCGGCCAGCGGCTGGCCGGCCAGCATGTGCGCGCCGTCCAGGCGCCCGTCGATCACGCCGTCCAGCAGCACCTTCCAGTTCGCCTGCGGCTCCAGCGTCACATACAGTCCTTCGTCCTCGAAATAGCCGTTCTCATAGGCGATCGCGAGCGGCGCCATATCGGTCAGCTTGATGAAGCCAAAGGTCAGTTCGTCGACCTCCAGATCCAGAAAATCCGCGCGGGCGGCTTCGGCGGCGAAGATCGCGGCGATGGCGGTGGCGGTCGTCAGCACGCTCTTCAGGCGCATGTGCTTCTCTCTCCGTCTCTCCTGGACCTGATGGTCCGAAAACGCGAAAGGCCGCTCGAACCGAAGCGGTTTCTGGCGAAACGCGCTATCCGGTACGAGCGGCCTTGCTCGGCACCCAACCTTGGGGGGAAGACAGGCGCGACACCGTTGCCGCACACCCTCTGACTAAATCGATACGGGCGTTGCACGCCGGGCACAAGGTAAAATGCGGCTTGGTCTAGGAACCAAGGCTCGATGCCTAAACGCGCGGCATTACTTGGTAACTTAAGGAGCATTCGGATCGAAGACCCGCCCATCGAAAAAGCAGTCGGGCCCCAGGAACGTCCGCCCCTGTGACGAGGCGACGGGCGTCACGCTCTCCAGCGCCCCCTCCAGCTTCTCCGACGCGCCCGGCAGATCGGCACCGATCGGGCCCAGATTCGCGCGGTACAGATCGGGGCGGAAGCAGGCGCGGGCGACCCGTGCCGCCTCGTCGCGCTCCAACCCCAGCCGGGCGGCCAGCCGGGTCGCCATCCACAGCGCCTGGCTGCGCCACGGGAACTGCGCCGCTCCGTCGTGGAAGCCGATCAGCCGCGGCACCCGCGTCTCGCCGTTCGCGCCGGCCACCAGACGGCCCGTAAAGGCGCGCTCGATCACCTCGGCCGAGACATCCAGGTACGGCGCCCGGGCCAGGATCTCGGCGGCCGACATATGGTGGCTGTCCGCCGCCAGCCACTTGCCCGCCCGCCAGACCGCGCGCATCAGCCGGCGCGTCAGGTCCGCATCCCGCTCGACCGTGGTGCGCGCCATGGCCAGCACCTTCTCCGGCGCGAACCGCCAGATTGCGCAGCCGGGCATCGCGATCTCGGCCACGCCGCGGGCCACGGCAAACGATCCCCAGGGTTCGCCGACGCAAAAGGCGTCGATCTCGCCGGCCTCGACCGCCGCGGCCATCAAGGGCGGGGGTACCGTGCGCACCTCCAGCTCCTCGGGCACCCGCATGCCCAGCCCGCCCAGCCAGTAGTACAGCAGCTCGGCGTGCATCGAGAACGGGAACGGCACGCCGACCCGCAGCCGCGCGGTCGAGGCGGCGATCAGCGCGCGCCCGATCTGCCCCGCGGCCATCACGTCATGGCCCGCGCCGTGGTCGCGCATCCGCTCGGCCAGCGCGGGCGAGACGCCGACGACCGAGCCGTTGACCGACAGCACCATGACCGCGTCCACCGCCAGCGGCAGGCCGCCCAGGCCCATCGACATGGCCACCGGCACGGGCGAGAGCATGTGCGCCGCCTGCAGCCGCCCGATCGCCAGCTTGTCGCGGATCGCCGACCAACTGGGCTGGCGGTGCAGCCGCAGGTCGATGCCCTCCTCTTCGGCAAAGCCGATTTCGCGCGCCACGATCAACGGTGCCGCGTCGACGAGCGGTATGTAGCCGGCATCGACGGGGATCATGGCGCCCCCACAGCCCGCGTGCGGCGCGGTCCCTGGCGCCAACGTCCCCAGGGGTCGGCGGGTCCGCGGGGGCGGCGCGCCCGGGGCGGATGCCGGGCCGCGATGGGCCGGTGTACGCTCGGCCACGTGTTCGGCCGTGCGCTCGGCCGCGCGCTTTGTCGTGCGTTCGGCCGTGCGCTCGGTCGCGCGTTCGGCCGCGCGCGTGGTAGTGTGTTCGGGCGCGCGCGTGGTCGCGCGTGCGCGGGCGGATGACACGGTGCCATGGGTGGCAAGGGACGACGGCCACGTTCAACGAACGTTCGGGCGTTTCTGCGAGGCTCGCACACGGGTGGGCGGGCGTCATGGCGGCGCACGCGCCGCATCGCGCCGCGCTCAGACGGCGCCGCCCTACCGTCCCCGCGACGGGTCATTTCAGCAGGTCCGCGGCGGTCACGATGGCGGTCGCCACGTCGCCGATCTTGCGCCCCTGGTCCATCGCCGTGCGGCGCAGCAGGGCATAGGCCTCCTCCTCGCCGATGCCGCGCGCGGCCATCAGGATGCCCTTGGCGCGGTCCACGGTCTTGCGCTCGGCGAGCGCCGCCTTGGTCGTCTCCAGCTCGCGGCGCATGCGGCTGACCACGTTGAAGCGCGCGATCGCCGCGTCCAGGATCGGCTTGATCCGGTCGCTCTGCAGCCCGTTCACCACATAGGCGCTCATCCCCGCCTCGATCGCCTGGGCCGTCAGGTGATCGTCGGTGCGGTCCACGAACATCGCGACCGGCCGCTCCAGGGGCGAGGACGCGAGTGCCAGCTCCTCCAGCGTGTCGCGGCTGGGATTGGCCACGTCGATCAGCACCACGTCCGGGTCCAGCGCGCGCAGCTTGCGCGACAGGCCGGTGGCATCGCCCAGGACCGCGATCTCGTGGTTGCCGGCCTCGCGCAGCGCGTCCACCACCTGGTGCGCCCGCTCCCGGTCATGCTCCACCACAGCGATCTTGAGACGTGTCTGCATCGCGGCCTCCGTCGAGGATGGTGCACCGCAACAAATGCCCTGGCAACGCCCGATACGACACGATCCCGGCGCGCGCGGCAGCTTGCCGCCCCGCGCTGCGGTCCACTGGTCCAAAGAATGCTGTCAGCGCGGCGCGCGCCACTCGTACGGGCCGACGCGCACCCGGAGCCCCCCGGCCCCGCTGGGCCCAAGCGCCCCGGCCCCGCTGGGCCCAAGCGCCCCGGCCCCGCTGGGCCCGAGCGCCCCGGCCCGACTGGGCTCGAACGCCCCGGCCCGACTGGGCTCGAACGCCCCGGCCCGACTGGGCTCGAACGCCCCGGCCCGACTGGGCTCGAACGCCCCGGCCCGACTGGGCCCGAACGCCCCAGCCCGACTGGGCCCGAACGCCCCAGCTCGGCTGAGCCCAGGCGCCCGCGCCGGGCCGGTTGCTCAGGCGGCGGCGGGCCGCGGCGTCGTCGGGCCGCGCTGGCCCTGCGACAACAGCACCGCCAGCCCGATCGCCGCCAGGATCGCGATCATCGGCGCCGAGGGCATGTGGTAGCGGTCGCCCGCAATCGTCACCGCATGGATCGAGGCATAGTAGGCCCAGAACACCGGCACCGGGTGCACCACGCCGCGCCACAGCCCCTGGCGCCAGATCAGCGCCCCGATCGCGATCGCCGCCAGGCTCAGCATCGCGAACCAGTAGCTGGTCGCCGCCGTCTTGAGCGCAAAGATCCCCTCGGGCCCTGTCCAGCGCTGCAGCCCGGCCTGGTTCCACGTCACGCCGATGGTCTCGCGCTCGTGCGTGCGCACCAGCTTCCACGCAGTGCGCAGCACAAAGCCGGCCGGGTCGGCAACGATGTAACCGAGGGCCTTCTCCTTCAGCGCCGCCGCGCGCTCGACCTCGTCCATCTCGTCGGTCCAGTCGGGCAGCACGGAAAAGCCGCCCGTCGTCTCGGGGTGGTTGCCCATCCACAGGATCGGACCGAGGTTGGTCGACACCGGCACAAAGGCGTCGAAGACGACATAGTTGCGATAGGTCCAGGGTGCCACGGTCAGCGCCACCACGACCGCCGCGACCGCCACCCGGCCTGCCGCGCGGACGGGTCCCAGCTCGGCGCGCAGCACATAGAGCGCACCGAACACGAACGGGACCAGCATCGCCACCGGTCGCACATAGACTGCCAGCGCCCAGAACAGCCCCGCCAGCGCCCATCCCCACAGGCTCTGGCCGGCGTGGTGGCGGTGATCCGCAGCGACGGGCAGAGCCTGTGGGGATGGGCGCTGGCGGGGCTGTTCTGGGCGCTGGCAGTCTATGTGCGACCGGTGGCGATGCTGGTCCCGTTCGTGTTCGGTGCGCTCTATGTGCTGC
>JBCCMW010000352.1:0-4131 GCA_039026175.1 Pseudomonadota bacterium | reverse complement strand
CTCAGGCCCAGTCACCCCAGGCCCAGTCACCCCAGGCCCAGTCACCCCAGGCCCAGTCACCCCAGGCCCAGTCACCCCAGGCCCTGTTAGCAAGGCCCGTGACCGCGGCCCCCGTAATCTCAGCCCCGTGATCTGGGCCCCTTTATCGGGTCCCGAGACCGCTGCCGGGACGGCGCCAAGCGCCCCGCCTGCACCTTACGCAGCGGCCGCCGCGGCCGGTCCGCCACGCCTGTCCCGCCTGCCCTGCACGCGGCGCGCCGTCGCCCCGGCTGCGCTTGATGCCCCGCGCGCTTTTCCCTACACGGCAGGGCCGGCAGCGACGGGCCCAGCCCGGGAGGACAGGATGCAATCCGACCTGATGACGGGCAAGCGGGGCCTGGTCCTGGGCGTTGCCAACGACCGGTCGATCGCCTGGGCCATCGCCAAGATGTGCGCCGACCATGGGGCCGAGCTGGCCTTCACCTACCAGGGCGAGGCGCTGGAGCGCCGCGTGCGGCCGCTGGCCGAGAGCGTGGCCGCCGACATCGTGATGCCCTGCGACGTGACCGACACGGCATCGATGGACGCCGTGTTCGCACGCATCGCCGAGGAGTGGGGCAAGCTCGACTTTTTGGTGCACGCCGTCGCCTACGCCGACAAGAACGAGCTGAAGGGTCGTTATCTCGACACCTCGGAGGAGAACTTCACCCGCTCGCTGCTGATCTCCTGCTATTCGTTCACCGCCCTCGCCCAGCGGGCCGAGCCGCTGATGACCGAAGGCGGGTCGATGTTGACCCTCACCTACTACGGCGCCGAGCGGGTGATGCCGCACTACAATGTCATGGGCGTGGCCAAGGCGGCGCTCGAGGCGTCGGTGCGCTACCTCGCCGCCGATCTCGGCCGCCAGAGCATCCGGGTCAACGCGCTGTCGGCCGGGCCGATCAAGACGCTTGCGGCCTCGGGCATCGGCGACTTCCGCCTGATCCTGAAGTGGAACGAGCTGAACGCCCCGATGCGGCGCAACGTAACCCAGGAGGACGTCGGCAAGGCCGGGTTCTACTTGCTGTCCGACCTCTCGAGCGGTGTGACGGGCGAGACCCACCACGTGGACTGCGGCTATCACGTGGTCGGTATGAAGGCCGAGGACGCCCCGGACATCGCCCTGGCGCGCGACTGAAGGCCCAGTCGGCCGACGCGGGCTGCGCGGCCCCGCGGCGATCAGGGGCGCAACCACGAGGGCAGGCCGCCGCGCTGCCGCCGGTGCGGCGGCGGGTGCCCGTCCGGCCCTCGGTGCCGGGCGTGCGCGCCGGGACCGTGCCGCCCCCCATGCCCTTTCAAAAAGCTGCGGTCGGGGGTGCCGGACCAGCAGCGCGGCACATAGGGGAACGTGTCGGTGATGAAATAGGCGTAGGTCCCCTCGGGCCGGTCGGGCGGATAGGTGACGGCGCCGTTGCAGATGTCGAGCGTGCCCTGCCCGCCGAAATAGGCGTAGTCCTCGACAAAGGTGCCGTCGTGCGCGCCGCCCGGTTCGTCGCGGCCCTGCCCCGCGCCGCCGGGGCGCAGACCGGGCTTGAGCCGCCAGCCGCTCTGCATCGCGACGGGGCCCTCGCCCCTGTCGCCCACGGCCAGGTAGATCGGAAACCCGTCGGCCGCCCAGCCGATCAGCGGCGAATGGCCGATCCCGTCCCAACCCAGCGCCAGCGCCAGCAGCGTCGGTGCGGCGTGATAGTGGTAGAGCCCGCCCGGCTGTACGTGGGCGTGGTTCTCGTCCAGGCCCAGCGGCACGCCGGCGCCGAGCGCGTCGTAGTGCCAGCCCGAGCGGCGATCGCCCTGCCAGACCTCGGCGGTCTCGGCCTCGAACGGCACACCGTTGACCGCCACGCCGAAGAACGCGCGCTGTGCCCGCACCGGCCCCGCCGCGCGCTCTGCGACCAGCGGCACAGAGAAGCGGTGGCGCTGGGCGGCGGCGGTGTGGGGGTTGTCGCGGTTGGGAAAACGCCCGATCGGATGCGCGGGCAGACCTGTCGCCTGGATCACCCGCATGCCGTCCTGCAGCTCGATGCGCACGCGGGCGGGCGTCACGCGGTCGACTGCGGGCTGCAGCACCAGCGTGCCGCGCTCCTGCACGGTGTGGCGGCGCGCCGGCGGCCCTTCGGCCGAGACCCAGGCGCCGCCGCCCAGCGAGGCCGCGACCACCGCAGCCGCCGCCATCGCCCGTCTGCCCCATCTGCCCGGTCTCTGTGCCATCCTGCCCTCCACCTCGGCGCTGGGGCCGGCGCCGCGGCCGGCGCCGCGCGTGCCCTACACCCGATCCCCTGCGCCGAGGTATAACAAGCGGTACCAACCGGGCCCGGCGCAGCATGGGCACGCGTTTCGGCGGTTTCGAGGCATGGCCGGCAGCGCCGGGTCCGGCGTGCCGCGCCGCGATGCCGGAGCGAACCGGCGCTGGTCGCGGGCGGCGGTCGAGCGACGGGGCAAGAGGCGCGTCAGGACAGCCACAGCGGGTTGGACCAGGCGCGCCGGCCGGCGGCATCGTCCACCGACACGCGGATCCAACCGCCCTTGGCCAGCCGGTGGCTAAGCGGCACCGCAGCGCGCGTCATCGCCCGGCCGTGCGCGCCGCCGCTGGCCGAGCGGGCGCCCAGCACCACCACCCGCTCGACGGGCGAGCATTCGACCAGGACCTCGCCGCCCTCGACCCGGACATCGCGCAATTCCGGCCCCTGGGTCGCGTAGTAGGCGCCGGCGCGGAGCGCCTCGACCAGCGCCTCGGGCTCGTTCGCCTCGGCCCGTACCATCACCCAGCCGCCGAACTGGTCGGGCCCCGCGAAATGGGCGTCGTCCGAGGCGCAGGCGGTGATGCGCCGCCCCTCGTTCAGCAGCACGTCCCAGAGCCCGGTGCCATAGCCCCGCGCGGCGTGCAGATGGCAGGTGTGGTTGTAGACCTCGACGGCGTGCGCGGCCCCCACGGTGCGCGCATCCTCGGGCGTCAGCCCGTACCACTCGGGGTGGGCCAGGGCGACGAAGGCGCCGGCCTCGGCACAGCGCGCGGCCAGCACGCCCGCGCTCTCGGCCCCCTCGACAGGCTCGAAACCCGGCTGGTCGGGCGGCGCGAAATCGGCGGGCAGGCCGACCGCCAACAGGTGCCAGAGCTCGCCGTTGGCCAGGGCGCCCGTGTGCACCTCGGCGCCCAGGATCGTGGTGAAGCGGTTGGTCCGGCAGGGCGTGGTGTCGCTGATCGGATAGGCGTAGCGGCCGATCAGGTGATCGCTGACGCAGAGGAAATCGTAGCCCGCCGTCTCGTAGCGCCGGCAAACCTCGGCCACGGGCAGCACCCCGTCCGAGCGGTCCGAATGGGTGTGCAGGTTGCCGCGCCAGAACCGGCCGGGGCGCGCAAAGGCCAGGTGTTGCACGGTGCATCGCTCCGTCGTGTCGGTGCGGGGTGCCTAGCAGCCGCCCGTGACGGTTTTATCACCGTCGCGCGCGCCCCGCGGCCGGCACGGTCATGGCAGGGGCCAGTCGTCCTCGGCCTCGGCCATCAGCGAGGCGTTGCCGCCCGCGGCCGTGGTGTCGATGCAGACATGGCGCTCCAGCCGCCAGCGCGCCGTCGGCTCGGCGGTCGATAGCAGGGGCACGATCGGTCCGTCGCGCGCGGCCAGGGCGCGGCGGATCGCGCGGCCTGCCTCGACCGGCCCGTCGTGGGCGACAGCGTCGAGCGCGCGCAGCGCCGTCAGCGCCTCGGCCGGCACCGCGGCGTCCAGCAACGTCTGGCCCGGTCCCTGGCCCAGTCCCTGGCCCAGTCCATGGCCCGGTCCCTGGCCCGGTCCCTGGGGCAGATCCGCCGCGGCGGCTCCCGGGCAAGCGACCAGCACCGCATTGCCGGCTGCTGCTGCGATGGCAGCCTGGGCCGCCGCGGCGGCGGGCGTGGGGCCGAGGCAGAGAACGCGGCCCCGCGGCACGCAGGACAGCCGGTTCGATTCGCCTGTGGGCCCCGGCAGGCTGGTCACCTCGCCAGGCCCGCCGGCGGGCAGCGACAGGCGGGCCAGCGCGGCATCCAGTTCGGCCGCGGTGGCGGGGCGGGCGGCCGCGGCAGCCGGCAGCGCCGGCGCTGCCGAGGCCGCGGCCGGCGCCGCCGGCGCGGGCGGGGGGCGG
>JBCCMW010000351.1:0-4152 GCA_039026175.1 Pseudomonadota bacterium | reverse complement strand
GGTCGTCGCGGCAGACCAGGATCTGGGCCACGATCTCGCCGGCAGTCAGGTTGCGCACCAGCTTTTGGGTGCCGGTGTGGCAGAAGGTGCAGGTCAGCGTACAGCCCACCTGCGACGAGACGCAGAGCGTGCCGCGGCTCGCCTCGGGGATGTAGACGGCCTCGACCTCGTGCCCGCCAGCGATGCGCAGCAGGTACTTGCGCGTGCCGTCCCGGCTGATCTGGCGGGCGACGATCTCTGGGCGCGCCAGGGTAAAGGCGGCAGCGAGGTCCGTGCGCAGCGCCTTGGACATGTTCAGCATGGCGGCAAAGTCGGTGGCGCCGCGCTGGTAGATCCAGGACCAGAGCTGTTCGACCCGCATCTTGCGCTGTGCTGCGGGCACGCCAATCTCGCCCAGCGCCGCCAGCAATGCTGTGCGATCCAGCCCGATCAGCGACCGTCGGGCCGCCGGGTCGGGTGCGGCGTCGCGGCGCGGCAGGGTAGCGACGTCGGGCGTGATGGCCGGGGTGCGCGGGCGCACGTCGGCGGCGGTAATCGGGCGGGCGGTCGGATGCGGCCGGGCGGTGGGCGCGTCGCCGGCGGGCGCGCCACCGAGCGCCGCAGCAGACGCAACCCGGCTGGCCGCTGCGCCGGCGGCGGCCGGGCGCTCTCCGGCGGGTTGGCGGTTTCGCTCGCTCATGGCGGCCCTCCTGCTGGCGTGGGCGCTAGCAGATGGCGGCGCGCGGCGCTAGCGGCACCGAGCCAGCGGCGCCGACCCGGCGGCACCGGCGAAAGTGACTGCGCAGCGCCCACGGCGCGGCTGCCTCGGGTTCCGCGACCCCGTGCCCCGGGGGCGCGGTCGCCGCCCCCCGAGGCCCCGCAGCGCAGGCAAGTGCGGCCCGGTCAGGCGCCCGAACAGCGCGTCCGGGCCGCGCTGAGCGCCGCGGTAAAGCCGAACAGCGAGAAGGTATCGACCGTGGTGTTGCCGCGGGTCGAGACGCCGCGTACCTCGGCCTCGGCCCCGCCGCGGAAGGCGCTGACCACGCGGGCGTCCTCCTCCTTGGACTGCAGCCACGCATTCTCGCCGTCCGGGTACATCGTAAAGGTGGCGTCGCCGACCTTGGTCTCGACCTTCGAGCCCGCCTGGATCGGGTAGCCGGCCATGAACATAACCTCGCTGTCGATCTGGTCGTTCGGATAGACCGCGACCATCAGGAAGATGTCGCCGCGCCGCACCTCGACGCTCTCGCCGTTGTTGAACGCGGCGCTCGCGGTCGGCTGGGTGACGACCCAGCAGACCTTCTGCCCGTCGATCGTCGCCTCGAAGATCGACCAGTCGCGCTTGGCGTCCACCCGATCGGCGCTGACCGCCGCCGCGGCCAGCGGCATGACGACTGCCAGGCCCGCCAGAGCCGCCGCCAGAGCCGCCGCCATCACACCGTGCCGCAGATCGTTGAACAGTTTCGAAATTATCCTCATCGCTCGCCTCATGCCCCGGTCGAGCCCTGGCTTCTCGGTCGTCCAGACGCTCGGATTAGTTGCAGATCGATGTTTGTTCCCCATCGCCGGGGAGCATACCCTACTAAAGGCGTGGATTTCCAGCCTGTGGGTACGCGGCGAACGGTCTGTAGACGCCGGCTGAGCCACAGAAACTGGCGGCGACGCCACGCGGGGAAAGGGTAGGGTTCTCGTGACCCATGACAAGGAGGCCGCCCAGGCTGAGGCGCCCGTCCAGGACGACGCCACAGGGACAGCCTCGACCGACGCCGACCTGGCGGAGGCGGCAGCGTGCACGGACCGGGGGGCCGGCCCCGTGCGCACACCGAAGAAGACGATCGCCCCGCCCGTGCGCACTCGCAGCGCGGGCGCGGTTGGGGTGGAGCCTTCTCCCGACGTGCTCGACGCCGTGCCCGCCGATCTCAACGAGGCGAGCGACGAGCTGCTGCTCGCGCTGATCGCGCGCGAGGCATCGCGCGCCGCCTTCGTCGTGCTGTTCGACCGCTATGCCGGGCGGGTCAAGGCGTTCCTGATCCGCTCGGGCGCCAGCCAGGACGAGGCCGAGGAGGGCGCGCAGGAGGTCATGGTGACCCTTTGGCGCCAGGCGCGGCAGTTCAACGCCGCGCGCGCCGGCGCCTCGACCTGGATCTACACCATCGCGCGCAACAAGCGCATCGACATGCTGCGCCGCGCCCGCCGGCCCGAGCCGGATCCCAGCGACCCGCTGTTCGCCGCCGACCCCGCCGCGAGTGCCGAGACCGACGTCGCCGCCGATCAACGCGACGGCCGGGTGCGCCGCGCGCTGCAGGCGCTCAGCGAAGACCAGCTTGCCGTCGTGCGCCTGTCCTTCTTCGCCGGCCTCAGCCAGTCCGAAATCGCCGAGCGTCTGGGCACGCCGCTCGGCACGGTCAAGTCGCGCCTTCGCCTCAGCTTCCAGCGCCTGCGCGAGACGTTGGGCGAGGAGTTCCACGGCGAGCTGCTCGACGAATAGGCGCCGCGGCCGGGCCGCCCGCCGCAGCGTCGCCCCATCGCCCGGGAACCGCCGATGACCGCCCCCGTCGCGCCGCCCATCGCCAGCGTCATGCCACCGCCCGGGCCGGTCTTCGTCGAGGTCTGGCGCGGCGGGTTCCTCGAGGCCGTGCACCGCGGCAGCCTGGCCGTCTGCACCCCCGAGGGCGCGCTGGTCGAGGCACTGGGCGACATCGAGCGCCCGATCCTGCCGCGCTCGGCCGTCAAGATGCTGCAGGCACTGCCGCTGGTCGAAAGCGGCGCGGCCGATGCGGTGGGGCTCGACGCGCCGACGCTGGCGCTGGCCTGCGCCTCGCACTCGGCAGCGCCCGTCCACACCGCGATGGTGCACCGATGGCTGGCGCACCTCGGCACCGATGTCTCGGCGCTCCGCTGCGGCGCCCATCCGCCCAAGGACCCCGCCGCGCGGCGCGCGCTGCTCTGCGCCGGTCAACCGCCGGGGCAGGAGCACAACAACTGCTCCGGCAAGCACTGCGGCATGCTCACCCTGTCGCGCCACCTGGGCGCGGGCCCCGCGTACGTCGAGCCCGACCATCCGGTACAGCGGGCGATCCGCGCCGCGCTGGCCGAGACGGCGGGGTGCGAGCCGGCAGGCTACGGCATCGACGGCTGCTCGGCGCCCAACTTCGCCCTGTCGCTCCGCGCCATCGCGACCGCGCTGGCGCGGCTGGCGCGCCCGCGGGCAGCGGCTGCGGCGCTCGGCCCCACCCGCGCCGCGGCGGCCGAGCGGCTGGTCGCGGCCATGGCCGCCCATCCGGTGCTGGTGGCGGGCGAGGAGCGGGCCAACACCGCGCTGCTGCGCGCGGCGTCGCACCAGGGTCGCATCCGCGCCGTGGTCAAGTCCGGCGCCGAAGGCTCGTACACCGCCATCCTGCCCGAGCGCGGCCTCGGCGTGGCGCTCAAGATCGAAGACGGCGGCGACCGTGCCAGCGCCGCGGCGATGGCGGCCGTGCTGGCGCGCCTGGGCGCCGTCGCGGCCGACGACCCAAGGGTGGCCGGGCTGACCGCGCAGACTCTGACGAACGCCAACGGCTGGCGCATCGGCACCCTCTGCGCCGCCGCGACCCTGAGCCCGACGACCGGTCCAGGCGCCAACCCCGAAGCCACCGCCAACACCAATCCGGCCGGCTGACGCTCCCCCCAAGGACCGCGCGATCCGACGACCTGCCAGCCATCCGATCGCCCCCCACTCCCGGGGTCGCGGGTGGCGGGCCGGGTCAAGGATCGCCGCCAGGCGACGGGCATCGCCCGCTTGTCCTTGACGCGGCGCGCCACCCGCCAAACGCTGGACGAGAAGCCGCCAGCGGCTTCTCTCAGCTACCTTCCCCCTTGGCCGCCGCCGCGATGCCGCCCCCGGGCACCCACGATCGAGCATCGCGGCGACCAGCCGCGATTCCGCACGGTCGGAGCCGCCGCTAGCTGCCGGTCGGGTCCTGCCGGGCCAGGGCCGCCTCGCGCCAGATCGCGTAGAGCCCCGCGCCCACGATCATCGCCATGCCGAGCAGGGTGAGCGGGTCCAGCGCCTCGTCGAACACCACCAGCCCGATGCCCTGGGCGTAGACCATCTGCAGATACACCAGCGGCTGGATCCTCACGGCCTCGGTCGCGTCCAGCGCGCGGATCAAACAGTAGTGCCCCGACATGCCC
>JBCCMW010000350.1:0-4157 GCA_039026175.1 Pseudomonadota bacterium | reverse complement strand
CCGAGGATGAGCGGCAGATCAAAGACCGTCAGGCGCTCTGGATCGAAGATTGGAAACGCGAGGACCGGCTGGTGACGCGCACCAACTGGCGCCTGCTGACGGATGTGGACAGCCGCGAGGCCGAATATGCGGGAATCTGGACCGCTCTGGTTGGCTCGTTCTGGACTATGGTTGTAACGTTCCTTTTGGCCTTCCCGATTGGGGTGATGGCCTCGATTTACTTGGAAGAGTTCGCGCCCAAGACGAAGCTCACCCAATTCATCGAGGTCAACATCAACAACCTGGCCGCGGTGCCGTCGATCGTGTTCGGTCTGCTCGGCTTGGCGATCTTTGTGGCGGGCATCAAGATCCCGGGCACCGACATCGAGATCGGCGGCTTTCTGCCCCGTTCCTCGCCCATCGCGGGCGGCGCGGTCTTGGCGCTGATGACGCTGCCCACGATCATCATTGCCGGGCGCGCCTCGATCCGCGCCGTGCCGCCGTCGATCCGGGACGCGGCGCTGGGGCTTGGCGCGTCGAAACTGCAGACGGCGACGCACCACGTGCTGCCGCTGGCGATGCCCGGCATCCTGACCGGCTCGATCATCGGCATGGCACAGGCGCTGGGCGAAACGGCGCCGCTGCTGCTGGTGGGCATGAACAGTTTTATCCAGCAGCCGCCGACCGATCCGCTGTCGCCGGGGAACGTGCTGCCGACCCTGATCTATCAGTGGAACAGCAACTCGGAACGGCTGTTCGACGACAAGACCGCCGCGGCGATTTCTGTGCTGCTCATCTTTCTGATACTGATGAATGCGCTCGCGGTGCTCCTTCGCAAACGCTTTGAGAGGCGCTGGTGATGACCGACGTGGAACTGCAGAAGAGAGAAGCGCCGGCCACCAACGCGTCGGGACTGTCCGAGGTGACGCCCGTGCGCGACCCGGACGAAGTGGCGGCCAAGGACATCAAGCTGCGCTGCACCGAGGTCGATGTCTTCTATGGCGCCGCGCAGGCGATCAAGCACGTCTCGATCGACATCGAGGACAAGGCGGTGACCGCGTTTATCGGCCCCTCGGGCTGTGGCAAGTCGACGTTCCTGCGCTGCCTGAACCGGATGAACGACACCATCGACATCTGTCGGGTCACTGGGCAGATCAAGCTGGACGGCAACGACATCTACGACAGCGACATCGATCCCGTGCAGCTCCGCGCCCGGGTCGGCATGGTGTTCCAAAAGCCGAACCCGTTCCCGAAATCGATCTACGAGAACGTGTCCTACGGCCCCAAGATCCACGGTCTGGCCCAAT
This sequence comes from Pseudomonadota bacterium, assembly GCA_039026175.1. Taxonomy (GTDB): domain Bacteria; phylum Pseudomonadota; class Alphaproteobacteria; order Rhodobacterales; family Rhodobacteraceae; genus Thermohalobaculum. The sequence continues at coordinate 2,871 of JBCCMW010000350.1, read as the reverse complement.
CCAAGGCCGACCTAGACGGGATCGTCGAGGAGAGCCTGAAGCGCGCCGCGTTGTGGGACGAGGTCAAGGACCGGCTCGATGCGCCCGGCACCGGTCTCTCGGGCGGCCAGCAGCAACGCTTGTGCATCGCGCGCGCCATCGCCACAGCACCCGAGGTGCTGCTGATGGACGAGCCCTGCTCGGCGCTCGATCCCATCGCCACAGCGCAGGTCGAGGAACTGATCAACGAGCTTCGCGAAAGCTATTCGGTGGTCATCGTCACCCACTCGATGCAACAGGCGGCGCGGGTAAGCCAAAAGACCGCCTTCTTCCACTTGGGCAACATGCTCGAATATGATGAGACGGGTAAAATCTTTACAGCACCCAATCACGAGAAGACGCAGCAATACATCACCGGCCGGTTCGGCTGATACAGGAGGCCGAAGGCGATACGGCCCATGACGCGATCATGACCGACATCCCGCGCCATATCCTCACCGCCTTCGACCAAGATCTGAAGGCGATCTCGTCCGGTATTGCCGAAATGGGCGGCATCGCCGAAGAGCAGCTCGGCAACGCGCTGGAGGCCGTGCGTGCGCGCGACAACGAGCTAGCGCGCGAGGTGGTAGCCGCCGACATCCGGTTGGACCGGCTGGAGATGCGGCTCGAGGAGCAGGCGATCCAGACGCTCGCGCTGCGCCAGCCCGTGGCCGGCGATCTCCGCCAGGTCGTCTCGGCGCTCAAGATCTCGTCCACGCTCGAGCGGATCGGCGATCTGGCCAAGAACTGCGCCAAGCGCGCGCTGGTCTTGAACGAGCGGCCGCCGCTGCGCGTCTCGGCCTCGATCCTGCGCATGGGGAAACAGACGCAGGGCCTGCTGACCGAAACGCTGGACGCCTACACATCGCGCGACAAGGACCTGGCGATGTCGGTCTGGCGCCGCGACGTTGAAATTGACGAGATGTACAACTCGCTATTTCGCGAGCTGATTACCTATATGATGGAGGATCCGCGCGTCATCACGCTCTGCAGTCAGCTTCTTTTTGTTGCAAAGAATTTGGAACGTATTGGCGATCACGCCACCTTCATCGCCGAAATGACGTATTTCGTGGTGGAAGGTCGACCGCTGGAAGACCCGCGACCGAAGGGCGACCCTTTCGGCGACCTGCCCGATCTGGAGTGACGCGGCCATGGCGCAATCCGTGAAACACGCCCCATCCCCCCGTCCGACCGGCAGCGAGCGCGACGCGCGCCCGATGGCCGCGCGCGTGCTGGTGGTCGAGGACGAGGAGGCGTTGTCGGCCCTGCTGGAGTACAACCTGTCCAAGGAGGGGTTCGCGGTGCGGCTCTCGGGCGACGGCGAGGACGCGCTGCTGGCCATCGAGGAGGACAAGCCCGACCTCGTGCTGCTGGACTGGATGCTGCCGGGCCTCTCGGGCATCGAGATCTGCCGCCGCATTCGGGCCCGGTCCGAGACCCGGGACACGCCGGTGATCATGCTGACCGCGCGGGGCGAGGAGGACGACCGGGTCCGCGGGCTGGATACCGGCGCCGACGATTACCTGACCAAGCCCTTCTCGGTGCCCGAACTCACGGCGCGGGTGCGGGCGCTGCTGCGCCGCTCGCGGCCCACGCTGGCGGCGGACGTGGCAACGTTCGGCGATCTGTTGCTGGACCGCGAGACCCGGCGCGTGCGCCGCGGCGACCGCGAGGTGCATCTGGGCCCCACCGAGTTCCGGCTGCTCGACTGTCTGATGCAGCGCCCAGGCCGCGTGTTCTCGCGCGAGCAGCTGCTCGACCTGGTCTGGGGCCGCGATGTCTATGTCGAAGCGCGCACCGTCGACGTGCACGTGGGGCGCCTGCGCAAGGCCCTGAAACAGGGGGCCGAGCGCGACCCGATCCGCACCGTCCGCGCCGCCGGCTACGCGCTGGACGAGACCTACAACCAGTAGCCGCCGTCTTCGTTGTGCGGCTCTCGGGCGGTCACCCTGCTGCTTCAAGATCGAAACCGGAGGTGATCTCGAGCAGAAACAACCCAACGCATGCGCAACGCCGAGCGACGCGTCGGTCGACGACCTCTACGCCTTCGTCAAGGCGCACCCCGGCGTTTGCGGGCTCGGCCGGTATCCGAACCACGGCTTAGAGCACTTGCCGACCGCTTGGAAGCGTTGAAGGGGATTCCCTTTCGGGCTCTGGCGTGATTCATCGTGGAGGCTGGTGAGGAGGCCAGCCTTCATGACCAAACCTCTCTCACTCGATCTCCGGCAGCGCGTCATCGACGCGATCAACGCCGGCCAGAGTTGCCGTGCGGCGGCGGCCCGGTTCGGCATCGCGCCCTCGGCAGCGGTGAAGTGGCACCGTCTCTGGCGGGAGACCGGCTCCGTCGCGCCCCGGCCGATGGGCGGCGACAAGCGCTCGGAGCGCATCGAGGCCCTCGGCCCGGCGATCTTCGCCATGGTCGAGGAGGCCGTGCACATCACGCTGGCCGAGATCGCCGCGCGGCTCGAGGCCGAGCATGGGCAGCGCTTCGCGCCCTCGACGGTGCACCGCTTCTTCCGCCGGCATGGCTGGACGTTCAAAAAAAGTCGGCCCACGCCGCCGAGCAGGCGCGCGCCGATGTTGCTGCCGCCCGCGAGGCGTGGTTCGAGGCGCAGCCGGATCTGGACCCCGAACGCCTCGTCTTCGTAGACGAGACCTGGCTCAACACGAAGATGGCGCGGCTGCGGGGCCGGGCACCGCGGGGCGAGCGGCTGCGCTCTCCGATCCCGCACGGGCACTGGCGCACGACCACCTTCGTGGCCGGGCTCCGACTCTCCGGGCTCGACGCGCCGATGGTCATCGACGGGCCGATCAACGGCGAAAGCTTCCTCGCCTATGTCCGGCAGGTGCTGG
>JBCCMW010000349.1:0-4166 GCA_039026175.1 Pseudomonadota bacterium | reverse complement strand
GCGGCGGCCCCAGCGGCCCCAGCGGCGCGGGCGGCGCCGCGCGCAGCCAGATGCAGGCCCACGACCCCCAGCGCCGCACCGGCGGCAAGCAGGGCGAAGGTGGGGTCCTGCTGGCTCTGCAGCGCGCCGAGCGCGATGTGTCCGACCGCCAGCGCATAGGCGGCATAGATCGACAGATGCAGCCGCTTCCAGATGGGCGCGCCCAGGAACGACAGCCAGAAATCGTGGCTGGTCGCCGCCAACGCCGCCAGCACCAGCAGCGCCGCGATGCCCAGCCACTCGAACGGGAAGCCCAGCAGCGCGGCGGTGTCGGTGTTGGCCAGCAGCAGCCCCTCCAGCTTGGGCGTGGGCGAGAAGGCGAAGTACCAGTCGACCACGAACACCGCATGGCCCAGCGCCACCAGCGCGGTGATCACACCGAAGTGGCGGCGGTTGTAGAGCAGCGGCAGGAACCGACGGTCGAGCCGCGCCGCCGGTCCGATGGCCAGGATCGCGCTCAGCATAAAGAACGCACAGGTGCCAAGCGCCCGGGCATTCAGGATCGCGCCGTCCACCGGTTTGGCATGCTGAGCGGCGGCGTTGCCGACCGTCACGAACGCCCAGACATAGAGCACGACGGCGGTGACCAGCACCGCGTCGTAGATCCATTTGGCGCGGGTCCACTGCACCGGAATGTAGGCGACGCTCATCGGCTGTTTGCCCCCGCGGCGGGTGGGGCCAGCGGCACCGGCGCCCGGGGGGCGGGCTCGGGCTGGCGCACCGCCAGGGCTGCGACCAGGATCGCGGGCACCGCCGCAGCCAGCGCCAGGGCAGCGCGGCCCTGCAGCGGCAGCGGCGGGGCGTGGCGCTGCTGTTCGTCCCAGGCCCGGCGCGCCAGCACCCACCAGCGCCACAGCACCAGCGGCCACAGCAGCACGAGGCCCGGCACGATCAGCGCGCGAAAGGCGTAGGCGCCGCGGGCGCTGGGCTCCAACCGGTCCAGCCCGAACAGCAGAAAGGCCGCGGCCGTCAGCCCACCAAGCCACAACCACCCCTCGCCCGCGGCGATCAGGGTGGCTGCCGTGCTGCCGTCGATCCCGTTCATGCTGTCGCCCCCCAGTGGCGCTCGCACGGCCGGAGTTTACGGCGCGCGGCCATCCAGGGCATGCCCGGTCTTGCAATCATTCGCGCGACACTTTCAGCCGTGATGGCGCGCGCCCAGCCCCTGGAACATCGCGCGCACGTTCACCGTGCTCGCCTCGCCGATGCTGTCGAAGTTGCGGCCCAGCCACCGGTCCGCCGCGTCGCGCCCGATGTCGAACAGATGGCGCAGGAAAGCCCACTCGGTGTTGAGCTTGGACGACGCGCCAAGCGGGCGCATGCGCTTGCGCCCCTCGATCATGTGGATGCGCATCTGGCGGTACGCGTCGGGCAAGTAACCGTCGCTCTTTAGTCGGTCGACGAAGTCGATGGCGCGCAACTCGCGCAGCAGCGAGGCGTTGAAGGTGATCTCGTTCACCCGGTTGGCGATCTCGCGGGCGGTCTTGGGCACGCCGGGCCGGACCACGGGGTTGATCTGGATAATCACGATGTCGGCCGACGGGCTCTCGTCGATAAAGGGGAACAGCACCGGGTTGCCCATGTAGCCGCCGTCCCAGTAGTGGCTGCCGTCGATCTCGACCGCTTGGAACATATGCGGCAGGCAGGCCGAGGCGAGCACCACGTCGCGGTGGATCTCGTCGCGCTTGAACACGCGCACGCGCCCGGTCTCGACGTTGGTGGCCGAGAGATAAAGGCCGAGGTCGTTGCAGCAGCGGACCTTGTCGAAGTCGATGTGCTGATCCAGCAGGTCGCGCAGCGGGTGCATGTTGAGCGGGTTGGTCTCGTAGGGCGAGGCAATGCGGCTGAAGAGGTCGGCCGCCAGATAGCTGGGGCTGGTGTCGAGCGACCAGTTGCCGAACAGCACGTCCAGCGGACTGCGTCGGATGGGCGAGCCCTTGCCCGCCTCGGCCACGGCGTACCAGAAGTCGTGCAACGCCCGGCGCGCGCCCTCGGCCTGGCCGTCGTACATGCCCTGCGCGGCGACGACGGCGTTCATCGCGCCGGCCGAGGTGCCGCTGATCGCGTCGATCCACAGCCGGTCCTCCTCGAGGATCCGGTCCAGCACGCCCCAGGTAAAGGCGCCGTGGCTGCCGCCGCCCTGCAGCGCCAGATTGACGGTTTTCACGTGTCTATCGCTGCGCGGCATGCTGCCCTCTCGACCCTGGCGCCCCGATGCACGCGCCCCCGATCGCGAACCGCGCCGCGACCCGCGCCAGCCGCGCGGCCGCGGGCCGGCCGTCGCGCGGCTGGCGCTGCGGCGGACACCCTAGTTCGGCGACTGCGCCAGTTCAGTCATGTTCTCGGGATTTTCGGCGTCGACGCGGACCCTGGGCGACCAGGCGGTCGCACGGTTACGTGAGACGACGCGGCAGATCGGCAGCGCCCGCACCAGCGGCGATCTGTCGGTTCTCGACCCCGGCCGATCAGCACTACCTCTGAGCCGGCGATACTTCGCCCGGTCACTTTGCTGGGTGGACGTGCCGGCCCCGGCCCGCCCCACCTTGGCCTGTCTCCAAGCCCGGTTTGGGGAGACGTGCATGCTGTGGTTTCTGGCGGCCGCCGCGGGCGGCGTTTTGGTGGTGGCGTTCGCGGCGACCCGCTCGCATGGGATCGAGACGCCGAGTTACGCGGTGGTCAAACAGGACGGCGCAGTGGAGCTGCGCGACTATCCGGCGCTGACGCTGGCCGAGGTGACGGCCGCAGGCGGGCGCAGGCGCGCGATCCAGCGCGGCTTCCGCGTGTTGGCCGGCTACCTCTTTGGGCGCAATGCACGGCGCGAGCGGATCGCGATGACCGCGCCGGTGCTGCAGGCCCGGGCCGACGGCGGCTCGTGGGTGGTGCGCTTTATCATGCCCGAGGCGCTGTCGCGGGGCGCGCTGCCCGCCCCAACCCACGGCGAGGTGCGTCTGACCTCGCGCCCGGCGATGCGGGCCGCGGCGATCCGCTTTTCGGGCGTCGCCAGCGAGCCGCAGCTGTCGGCGCAGCGCGAGCGGCTGATGGCCTGGCTCTCGGCGCACGGCTGGCGGGCCGAGGGGACGTGGGAGTACGCCTTTTACGACGATCCGATGACACCGGGGTTCATGCGCCGAAACGAGGTGCTGGTGCCGGTGACGCGCCAGTCGGGTTGACGCCATCGTGCCGCTTGCCGCGTTCCGGCCCGGGCTGCCATCACGCGCCGAGCAGCGCCCGGGCGGCGGCGGTATGGGGGACCGGATGCTGGAGCTCAGCGGGGTTCAGAGCGGCTATGGCGAGACCCAGGTGCTGCATGGCGTCGATCTGACCGCGCGGGCCGGCCGGGTGCTGGCCGTGCTGGGCCGCAACGGCGCCGGCAAGAGCACCACGCTGAAGACGATCATGGGCCTGCTGCCGCTTCGCGCCGGGTGGATCGCGTTCCAGGGCACCGACTTGGGCGGGATGGCACCGCATCGTATCGCCACCTGCGGCATCGCCTATGTGCCCGAGACGCGGGACGTCTTCCCGTCGCTGACGGTGCGCGAGAACCTGGAGATCACGGCCAGTCGGTTCGGCCCGGCGGGCACGGGCTGGACGATCGAGCGCGTTCTGGCCCTGTTTCCCAAGCTGGCGGCGCGGCTGGGCCAGGGCGGCGGTCAACTCTCGGGTGGCGAGCAGCAGATGCTGACGATCGCGCGGGCGTTGCTGATGAACCCGCGGTTGCTGATCCTGGACGAGCCGACCGAGGGGCTGGCGCCGATCATCGTGGAACAGATCCACGCCACGCTGGCGGGCTTGCGCCAGGACGGGTTGGCGATGGTGGTGGTCGAGCAGAACGTCGGCTTTGCGACCAGCCTGGCCGACGATGTGGCCATCATCGGACGCGGCACGGTGGTCTGGAGCGGCACGCCGGACGCGATCCGCGCCGACGCTGATACCCAGCGTCGATGGCTGGGCGTGTGATCGCCGCCGCGCGTCTGTGTTAAGATTTGCGAGATGGGGAGGAGGCGCACAAAGCGGGCGGCCCAGCATTCTGGCATGGTGCCGCCCAATTACGCGCAAGGGGGTGCGTCGAACCGAGACCTAACGGTACGCTGAAAAAATTTTAGGCGCCGTTCTACAGCGCCAAGCAG
>JBCCMW010000348.1:0-4206 GCA_039026175.1 Pseudomonadota bacterium | reverse complement strand
CGGCGGGACTTGCGCACCGGCGCCTCGGTCGCGGCGCGCTGGCGGCCGCCGCCGGTGGCGGGGCGCTCGGTCCCGGGCGGGGTGGTGGTGTCGCTCGCGCTCATGCCCGGCGGCCTCCAAATGCGAACCAGGCGAGCCAGAGCGCGCCGACGCCCCAGCCGATGGCCAGGCGCACGCCGGTGTCCTGCACAAGCTGGCGGAAGAAGCCCTCCAGGATCGCCGCGACCAGCAGCATCAGGCCCGCGACGATGGCCACCGTCACCGCGTCGCGGCCGACGTCGAACAGCGCATCGGCCCGTCGCCTCTGGCCCGGGAACAGCACGGCGTAGCCCATCGCATAGCCCGCCCCGGCGGCGACGAAGATGGCCGAAAGCTCGGTCACCCCGTGCACCGACAGCCAGCCCGCGATGTCGATGCCGACCCCTCGGTCGACGTGCAGCGCCACGAACGCGCCGAAAAACAGGCCCTGGTAGAACACCAGCAGGAACGTCGGCAGGCACGCAAAGGCGCCCAGCGAAAAGGCGAAGATCGCGATCCGCGTGTTGTGCGAGAACAGATACGCCGCGAAAGCGCCCAACCGGTCGAGCGGCGAGGTCCGGTCGCCCTCGTCGTAGATCACCGACAGCAGGTCTTCGCGCGTGGCGTCGGGTCCGCGTGGGTCGCCCGGGCCGCGCGGCACCAGCACGTCGTACCAGGCTTCGTTCTCCAGAAAGAGCGCATAGCCCACGCCGGTGCCCAGCAGCAGCGTCGCCAGTCCGGCCAGGATGAACGGCGCCAGCGCCCGCATCGCCTGGGGCGCACGCTGGCGGAAAAAGCGCGAGAACAGGCCGCCCAGGCTCTCCTGCGGGGCATAGACGGCCAGATAGGCGCGCGCCGTCAGCGCCTCGAGGTAGTTCAGCAGCGAACGGTCGAGCGAAATCTCGCGCGCCACCGACAGCGACGTGGCGGCCTGGCGATAGAGCTCGGCGAGTTCCCGCGCGTCGGCGAAGCTCAGCGCCCGCGGCCCGCGGCTTTCGCAGAGCGTCACCAGCTGCTCCAGACGGCGCCAGCCCCGTTCGCGCTCGGCCCGAAAGCGGGCCGAGCGGATCAGCGTCAGCCGCTCGCGCTCGGCCGCGCCGCCGTCGCCGGCGCTCGCCATTGGGCCCCCAGTCGGGCTATCGTGCTGCGCGGCGCTGCCGGCCAGGCGCTCTGCGGCGGCGCCACTTGCCCCGGCCGCGGGTTTGGCCGCCACGCCCGGTGGCTTGGTCAGATCGGCGGGCATCAGATCACCTCCCTGGCCTTGAGATCGAGGTACATCGCGATCAGGCGCGGGGTCACCGCGCCCGGCTCGGTGTCGATCACCATGATGCCGAGCCGGGCCAGCCGTTCCATCACCACCTGGCGCTCGCGCACCATGCCGCCGGCGACCACGGCCTCGGCCACCCCGTCCAGATCGCCGGGGGCGGCGCGGGCGCGGGCCTCGACCGACGGGTCGCGGATGGCGACGAACACCACCACGTGGCGCCGCGCCAGGGTGGCGACGTTTTCGACCAGCAGCTCGGCCGTGGTGGCGTCGACGAAGTCCGAGAACACGACGATCAGCGACCGGCGCGGCGTGCGCGTGGACAGCGCGGCCATGGCCAGCGTGTGATTGCTCTCGACGCTCTCGTACTCCAGCTCGGCCATGCGCGAGCGCAGGCGCGCAAAGGCCGCGCGCCCCGGCTCGGGCGGCACGAACAGCCGCGGCCGGGCGTCATAGGTGAACAGGCCCACCAGATCGCCGCCCAGCCCCGCGGCCCAGGCGGTGGCCAGCGCGGCGTTCACGGCGTGGTCGATCTTGGGCAGCCCACCCACCTGCTCGCGCATCAGATAGCCGTTGTCCAGCGTCAGGATCACGTGGTGATTGCGCTCGGCCCGCATCTCCTTGGCGACCAGCGTCAGGTGGCGCGCGGACTGTTTCCAGTCGATCGCCCGGGTGTCCATGCCCTGCACCCAGTCGCGGAGCTGGTGGAACTCGGACCCCTCGCCGCGGGCAAAGTTCTCCTTCACCCCGAACAGGGTCGAGCGGACCTTGGTGTCGATCTCGCCCGACTGGACGGGGCGGATGTTGGGCACGGCCGCGACCGTCAGGTCCAGCTTGGCGCGGGGCGTGAATTCCAGCAGTTCGAAGCGCGAGGGCCAGTTCAGCCAGAGCTGGCCGATGCGGTACTGCCCGCGGCGGCGCGCCTCGATCCGGGTGCGGGCGACGCCGCCGTCCTGGAACGCCAGATCGACGGGGCCGGACAGCCCGTCGGGCCAGTCGACGCGCGCGGCCAGGCCCCTGGGAAAGCGGCTGGCGCTCAGCGTCACGTCGCCGCCCTCGCCGGTGAAGATCTCGGCCGGCGCTTCGACCTCGACCGCGACGCGCCCGCGCAGCGACAGCGCCAGATCGACGGCGACCAGCACGCCCAGCGCCATCCACACCGCCAGCGCGCCGTCGCGCCAGGGCCCGCCCAGCGCCAGCGCGACGGCCGAGACGGCGAACGCCCCGACGGCGAGCGCGAGCAGCCGGCGGGAGGGGCGCAACATCAGCGCGGCGCCTCGATCTGGTCCAGGATGTTGCCCAGCACGTCGCCGGGCGTCTTGCCCTCGATCTCGGCCGTGGGGCCCAGCACGATGCGGTGGCGCAGCGCCGGCAGGAACAGGTCCTTGACGTCGTCGGGCAGGGCATAGTCGCGCCCGTCCAGGGCGGCCGCGGCGCGCACCGCGGCGGCCAGCATGTCGGCAGCCCGGGTCGAGGCGCCGTGCGCGATGTCCGGGTCGTTGCGCGTCGCCCGGATCAGCGACAGCACATAGCGCAGGATATCGTCGTCCAGCCGGATCGTGTCGACCAGCGCCCGCGCGCCGTCCAGCGCGTCGCGGCCCACGACCTTGAGCAGGCCTTCGGTGCGTTGCTTCATGTCGAGCGGCTGTGCGGCGTGGGCCTGCAGGATCGAGAGTTCGACATCCGCGTCGGGGAAGTCGATCAGCACCTTGAACAGGAACCGGTCGAGCTGCGCCTCGGGCAGGGGATAGGTGCCCTGCTGCTCGATCGGGTTCTGGGTGGCGACGACGAAGAAGTAGCTGCCCAAATCGTGGTCGGTGCCGTCGATGGTGGCGATGCGCTCGCTCATCACCTGCAACAGCGAGGCCTGCGTCTTGGGCGGTGCGCGGTTGATCTCGTCGGCCAGCAGCACGTCCGTGAAGGCCGGACCCTTGGTCAGCCGAAACTCGGAGGTGCGGAAATCGAAGATGTTCGCCCCCAGCACGTCGCCGGGCATCAGGTCGGGCGTGAACTGGATGCGGCCGTAATCCAGCTCGACCGCGGCCGAGAAGGAGCGGGCCAGCAGCGTCTTGGCGGTGCCCGGCGGACCCTCCATCAGCACGTGACCCCGGGTGACCAGCGCGATCAGCATCAGGTCGACGACGGGGCCCTGGCCCTGCACGGCCTTGCCGATCTCGGTGCGGATGGCCTCGGCCGTGCTACGCAGTTCGTCCAGCGTCATTGATCACCTGTTCCAGGGCATGTTCGACATCGTCCAGGCGGCGCGCAACTTCGGCCGCCGGCGCGTCGGGCAGGGTGGCGCGCGCGGCCTGCACCGCGGCATCCAGGCGCGCGCCGGCCTTGGGATTGCGCCGCTCGAGCCAGTCCAGCAGCGGCCGCGCAGGGTCCGACATCACAGGGCGGTGCGGGCCCAGCAGCCGTGCCGCCACCGCGTTCAGCCGCTGCGCGACATAGGCGCCGAGCAGCGCACCGTCGTGGCCCGACAGGCGCATCAGCCGTGCCTTGGCCGCGATCGACACGGTCTTGGAGGCGCCCGGCTCGCGCCTCGGCCGGCGCAGCGTGGCGCCATAGCGCACCCAGGCGCGCCACAGCACCAGCGCCATCACCGCCGCCATCCCGACCCACAGGATGGTGAAGGGCGGGCCGAAAAAGCGCAGCAGATCCGACCACTCGCGTTCGCGCCGCAGCAATCGGTTCTGCGCCCAGATCCGCACGCTGTAGTCGATCACCACCTGTCCGCCGCCGGCCATCTGCGGCAGCATGCGCGCCACCAGCGCGGCGTTGTCGCCCAGCGCCAGGCCGTGGTTGTTCAGCAGATCCGGATCGCTCAGCAGGTAGAAGCTGACGCCGCCGTCGAACAGCTTCTTGTCGTTTACCTTGCAGTGGCCCAGCAGCATTGCGTCGGCGGTGCCGATCACCGGGCG
>JBCCMW010000347.1:0-4274 GCA_039026175.1 Pseudomonadota bacterium | reverse complement strand
CGACCTCGTCGAACAGGATCACCTGGTAGGGGCGGCGGCGCACGGCCTCGGTCAGCGAGCCGCCCTCTTCGTAGCCCACATAGCCCGGCGGGGCGCCGATCAGGCGGGCGACGGCGTGCTTTTCCATGTATTCGGACATGTCCATGCGCACCATCGCGTGCTCGTCGTCGAACAGAAAGTGCGCCAGCGCCTTGGTCAGCTCGGTCTTGCCCACGCCCGTGGGGCCCAGGAACAGGAAGCTGCCCATCGGCCGGTTCGGGTCGGCGAGCCCCGCGCGCGAGCGGCGGACGGCGTTGGCGACGGCCGAGACGGCGGTCGCCTGGCCCACGACGCGCTCGGCGAGCTTCGCCTCCATGGCGACCAGCTTCTCGCGCTCGCCCTCCAGCATCTTGTCGACCGGGATGCCGGTCCAGCGGCTGACGACGCCGGCGATGTGCTCAGGCGTCACGGCCTCCTCGACCATGGCGCTGCGGTCGACCTCCTCGGCCTCGGCCAGGCGGCGCTGGAGCGCGGGGATGGTGACGTATTGCAGCTTGGCCGCGCGGTCGAGGTCGCCCTGACGCTCGGCGATCTTCTGGTCGTTCTGGGCCGCGTCCAGCTCCTCCTTGATGCGCTTGGCATCGCCCAGCTTGGACTTCTCGGCCTCCCACCGCGCGGTCAACTGGGCGGACGCCTCTTCCAGCTCGGCCAGCTCGTCCTTCAGCGTCGCCAGGCGCTCGGCGCTGGCGCGGTCGTCCTCCTTGGCCAGCGCGGCCGCTTCGATCTGCTTTTGCAGGATTTCGCGGTCCAGCGCGTCCAGCTCTTCGGGCTTGCTGTCGACCTCCATGCGCAGGCGGCTCGCGGCCTCGTCCACCAGGTCGATCGCCTTGTCGGGCAGGAAGCGGTCGCTGATGTAGCGGTTGGACAGCGTCGCCGCCGCCACCAGGGCCGCGTCCGAAATGCGCACGCCGTGGTGCGTCTCGTACTTCACCTTGATGCCGCGCAGGATCGAGACGGTGTCGACCTCGGTCGGCTCGCTGACGAACACGGGCTGGAAGCGCCGGGCCAGGGCCGCGTCCTTCTCGACGTGTTTCTGGTACTCGCCCAGCGTCGTGGCGCCGATGCAATGCAGTTCGCCCCGGGCCAGCGCCGGCTTCAACAGGTTCGAGGCGTCCATCGCCCCCTCGGCCTTGCCCGCGCCCACCAGCGTGTGCATCTCGTCGACGAACAGCACCACCTGGCCGGCCGCGGCCTCGATGTCCGACAGGACGGCCTTCAGCCGCTCCTCGAACTCGCCGCGGTACTTCGCGCCGGCGATCAGCGCGCCCATGTCCAGCGCCATTAGCTGCTTGCCCTTCAGGCTCTCGGGCACGTCGCCGTCGACGATGCGCATGGCCAGCCCCTCGGCGATGGCGGTCTTGCCGACGCCGGGCTCGCCGATCAGCACGGGGTTGTTCTTGGTGCGCCGCGACAGGACCTGGATGGTGCGGCGGATCTCCTCGTCGCGCCCGATCACGGGGTCGATCTTGCCGGCGCGCGCGGCCTCGGTCAGATCGCGGGCATAGCGCTTGAGCGCGTCGAACCCTTCCTCGGCGTTCTCGGTGGTGGCGGTGCGGCCCTTGCGGTGGGCGTCGATGGCGGCGGCCAGCCGGTCGGCCGTCACGCCGCCGTCGGCCAGCGCGCGCTGGGCGCCGGTGCCGGACACGCTGGCCAGGGCCTGCAGCAGCCGATCCACCGCGATTTTGGTGTCGCCCGATTTCGCCGCGATGGTGTCCGATTCGGCCAAAACCCGTCCCAGATTGGGATCGACCCGGATCTCGCCGTCGCCGCCGGTGACCCGCGGCAGTTTCGCAACTGCAGCGTGCGCTTCGCGCGACACGCGAACCGGGTCCCCGCCGGCCCGGGAAATCAGGTTATGCGTGAATTTGGTGTCGTCCTGAAGCAGGGCGCTCAGCAGATGCTCGGCGGTTAACCGCTGGTGGCGTTCCCGCAGGGCGGATGCCTGCGCCGCTTCCAGGAACCGACGCGCGGGCGCTGTCAGTTTTTCGACATTCATGGGACACTCCGTGCAGCGCGAGACCCGCGGCCCGAAACCGGCGCCAGCGTGCCCGCCATTGGTAGGTGCCGGCGCCCGAACGGCGCGCCGTGTGACGTATGTGGTGTCCATGCAACGCTGCTGCAACGCTCCTGGCCGGCGGACCGCCGGTCCAGGCATGGGTCGTCGTCTGCCGGGACGCGTGCGCATCCCAAGCCCGCTATCCTGATCGGAGGAGGCCGAGATGCCCCGAACGACCCTCGTTATCCGTGCCGCGCTGGGCGCCGCCGTCGCCAGCCTGATCGTCGCCGCGTCGGCCCAGGCCGGACCCTCGGACGCGCCGTCCGCCGACCCCGCCGGCGGGTCGCACGCCGAGAGCGCGGCCACAGCCGCGTTCATCGCCCCGATCTTCCGCGCCCCGGCGGCGGTGGCTGCACCGGCGATTGCCGGCGACCGCGCGCTGGCGCCCGCCGCGCGGCCCAGCGCGCCCCCGGCCCAGGCCAGTGCGCTGGATGCCGGCGGACGCCCTGTGCCGATGATCCGCCGCCAGCCCGCGCCCGCCGACCTGGTGCGCGGCCCCTCGCCCCGCGACAGTGCGGTCGCGCTGTCGGCGATGCTGGCGGCCGGCATGCCGTCGGGTTTGCCGGCGGCCGATCTGGGCGACACGCATCGTCGTCTCGCGGCCGACATCGGCGGCCTGCCCATCGCGCCCGTCCCGCGCTGAGACCGGGCGCCTCGACCCTCGATACCCTGCGGCAGCCGGAACGCGCGGCTGGGGATCCCGCGCAGGCGCCTTCGGGGCTTGCCAACGCATCGCCGACGCGGCAGCCCGGTCCCCGGCAACGCGGGAGGACGGGCGATGGCGGACAAGCGGCTGATCGTGGCGCTGGACGTGGGCAGCGCGCTGGAGGGCGAGGCGCTGGCCGACCGGCTGGGCGCGCGCGTCGGCTTTTACAAGATCGGCCTCGGCATGCTGACCACCGGCGGGCTGGCGCTGGCCAACGAGCTCAAGGGCCGGGGCAAGAGCGTGTTTCTGGACATGAAGCTCTACGACATCGGCGCCACGGTCGAGGCGGCGGTGCGGCGCCTGGCGGCCTTCGAGCTGGATTTTCTGACGGTGCACGGCGACCCGCCGGTGGTGCGCGCGGCCGTGGCCGGGCGCGGCACAGCGCCGATGCGCATCCTGGCGGTGACGGTCCTGACCTCGCTGGATCGCGCGGCGCTGGACGAGATGATGATCCCGCCGGGCGAGATCGGCACCATCGCGGTCGAACGGGCGCGTCGCGCGCTGGCCGCCGGGGCGGATGGGGTGATCGCCAACCCGCACGACGCCGCGGCGATCCGTGCGCTGCCCGAGGCCGAGGGCCGGCTGATCGTGACCCCCGGCGTGCGCCCCGCCGGCGCCGAGGCGGCCGACCACAAGCGCGTCGCGACGCCTGCCGCCGCGCTGGCCACCGGCGCCGACCACGTGGTGGTGGGCCGCCCGATCTGGGCCGCGGCCGACCCCGCCGCCGCCGCCGACGCGATTCTGCGCGAGATGTCAGCGGTCTAGGCACCTCGGCCGGACGGGCTACCGCCGCCGGGCGACCCGCGGTATAGCGGGGCATGCCTGGGATGTGCCGCGCCTGCCTGCACTGGGACGATGCGATGCCCGCGGGCACGCGCCGCTGCCCGGCCTGCGGCAGCGCACAGGTCGTCGTGCACCCCGAGCTCGGCAGTCTGAGCATCGCGCACATCGACTGCGACGCCTTCTACGCCTCGGTCGAGAAGCGCGACGACCCGGGCCTGGCGGACCGCCCGGTCATCGTGGGCGGCGGGCGCCGCGGCGTGGTGACGACCTGCTGCTATATCGCGCGGATCGACGGCGTGCGCTCGGCCATGCCGATGTTCGAGGCGCTGAAACGCTGCCCCGACGCTGTGGTGCTGCGCCCGCGGATGGAGCGCTACGTCGCCGTCAGCCGCGAGATCAGGGCGATGATGGACGCGTTGACCCCGCTGGTCGAGCCGCTGTCGCTGGACGAGGCGTTCCTGGACCTGGGCGGCACGCGGCGGCTGATGCGCGCGGCACCGGCGCTCTCGCTGGCCCGGCTGGCGGCACGGGTGCAGCGCGAGCTGGGGCTGACCGTCTCGATCGGGCTTAGCCACAACAAGTACCTGGCCAAGCTGGCGTCCGAGATGGACAAGCCGCGCGGCTTTGCGGTGATTGGGCGGGCCGAGACGGTGGCGCGGCTGGCGCCGCGGCCGGTGCGCCAGATCTGGG
>JBCCMW010000346.1:0-4308 GCA_039026175.1 Pseudomonadota bacterium | reverse complement strand
GTCGAAGTCGCCGATCCCAACGCTGGCGGGTGTAATGCGCAAGTTGGAGCGCAAGCGCGATGGGGCGGAGGATCAGCTCACCCCGGTGCTGGACGCGCTCGCCTCGGCGCTTGATGTGCTCGAAGACGCGCGCATGACCATTGCCGATGCGCAGCGCTCGCTGGACTTTGACCCCGGCGCCATGGAGGCGGTGGAGGAGCGGCTGTTCGCGCTGCGCGCGCTGGCGCGCAAGCACGGCGTCCATCCCAGCGCGCTGCCGGACCTCGCGGGCGAACTGGCCGGCAAGCTCGCCGCCATCGACGCGGGCGAGGCGCACCTCGACGATCTTCGCACTGCGCTGGCGGCGGCCGAGCGTGCCTATGCCGGGTCCGCTGCGGCGCTCGGCGCCACCCGTCGGGCGGCGGCTGCCAGGCTCGACGGTCTGGTCACTGCCGAGCTTGCGCCGCTGCGGATGGGCGAGGCGCGTTTTCGCACCCTCGTCGAGCCCGGTGCGGCGGGACCTGAGGGTACCGACCGTGTCGCCTTCACCGCCGCCATCAACCCTGGCGCGCCCGAGGGGCCGATCGACCGCATTGCCTCGGGCGGCGAGCTGTCGCGCTTCCTGCTAGCGCTCAAGGTCTGTCTGGCGGGCGAGAGCGCGGGCCTCACCCTGGTGTTCGACGAGATCGACCGCGGCGTCGGCGGTGCGACGGCGGCAGCCGTGGGCCGGCGTTTGGCGCGCCTGGCTGCCCACGCCCAGGTGCTGGTCGTCACCCACAGCCCCCAGGTCGCGGCCGAGGGCGCGCAGCACTGGCGCATCGCCAAGTCCGTGGCCGGCGGTGTGACCCGAACCTGCGTCGGTGCCCTGGCCCCGGCCGAGCGGGTCGACGAGATCGCCCGCATGCTGGCCGGCGAAACGGTCACGCCAGAAGCCCGCCGCGCCGCCGAGGCCCTGCTCACCCCGACCCCCTAGGACGGGCGCAACGCCCTGCTCCCGCGCGTGTCGGGCGCGCGCGACGCCCCCCTCCCGCGCGGGTCGGGTGCGCGCGACGCCCCTCTCCCGCGCGCGTCGGGAGGGCGCGACGCCCCCCTCCCGCGCGCGTCGGTCGCGCGCGACACACCGCGTGCCGCCGTTCACGGCGCGCAGAGCCATGGTTCGGCGATGCATGGCACGCGCGCACGCACGCACGCGACGATGCCGACCGTCAGAAGATGCGACGGTTGCCGATTGCGGTCGCTGCGGCAGGGTAGGCGTTTACAGCCGGGCGATATCCTGACGTGGGAGGGTGAGGGAGACGGCCACGCGCGGGAGGGTGAGGGAGACGGCCACACGCGGGAGGGTGGGCGAGACGGCCACACGCGGGAGGGTGAGGGAGACGGCCACACGCGGAAGGGTGGGAGAGACGGCCACACGCGCGAGGGTGGGAGAGACGGCCACGCCGCTCTAGGAACGGCGCGCGGCGTTTCAGGAAACGGCGCGCAGGGGTTTTGGCCTCCCCGGCGCGGGCGGCACCAGCTTGCCGGGGTTCATGATCCCCGCGGGGTCCAACGCGTGCTTCAGCGTGCCCATCACCGACCAGGCCTCGCCGTGCTCGGCCCCCATGTGCTGCCGCTTGCCCAGCCCCACGCCGTGCTCGCCCGTCACCGTACCGCCCAGCCGCAGGGCCCTCTCCGAAAGCCGCTGCGCCAGCCGCTCGGCTGCCGCCTTCTCGCCCGGCACCGCCGGATCGATCAGGATCGAGAGGTGGAAGTTGCCGTCGCCGACGTGCCCGACCAGCGGCGCCATCAGCCCCGAAGCCTCGACATCCACCCGCGTCTCGGCGATCGCCTGCGCAAGGCGCGAGATCGGCACGCAGATGTCGGTGACATAGCCCTTGGCGCCCGGGCGCAGCGCCTGTTGCGCGTAGTAGACGCTGTGCCGCGCCGCCCACAGCCGGTTGCGCGCCTCGCTCTCCTGCGTCCAGGCAAAGCCCGCGCCACCGTGCTCGGCCGCCAGCGCCGCCACCGTCTCGGCCTGCTCGGTCACGCTCGCCGCACTGCCGTGGAACTCCAGGAACAGGGTCGGCCGCTCGGGCATCGCATAGCCCGAGTAGGCGTTGAAGCCGCGGATCGTCATCCCGTCCAGCAGCTCGATCCGCGCAATCGGCACGCCCGCCTGGATCGTCTCGATCACCGTCGCCACGGCGTCGTCGACCCGCTCGAAGGCGCAGGTCGCGGCCGAGATCGCCTCGGGCTGGCCCGCCAGCCGTAGCGTAAGCTCGGTGATCAGCCCCAGCGTGCCCTCGGCGCCCACAAAGAGCCGCGTCAGGTCGTAGCCGGCCGAGGATTTGCGCGCCCGGCTGCCGGTACGGATCACCCGCCCGTCGCCCAGCACCACCTCCAGCGCCAGCACCGCCTCGCGCATGGTGCCATAGCGCACGGCTGAGGTGCCCGACGCGCGGGTCGAGGCCATGCCCCCCAGCGACGCATCCGCGCCCGGATCGACCGGAAAGAACAGCCCCGTCGCGCGCAGCTCCTCGTTCAGCCGCTTGCGCGTCACCCCCGGCTGGACCACGGCGTCCATATCCTCGGCATGCACCGCCAGCACCCGGTCCATGCGCGCGAAATCCACCGTCACCCCGCCTTCGACCGGGATCACGTGCCCCTCCAGCGACGTGCCCGCGCCCCAGGGCACGATCGGGCAGCGGTGTGCGTGACAGGCGGCGGCGATGGCGACCACCTCGGCGGTCGTCTCGGGCCAGACCACGGCATCGGGCAGCTGGGGGGCGTGGTGCGCCTCGTCGTGGCCGTGCTGTTCGCGCACCGTCTCGGCCAGGCTCAGCCGCGGACCGAACCGCGCCGCCAGCGCCGCGATCGCCGTGTCGATAGTCATGGACGCCTCCCGTTTTGCCCGGGTGTACGCCGTTCGGCCCGGCGCGGCGAGGGGCAGGGTTGACGCTGCCCGACCGTGCGCCATGCCTTTGGCCGCCTGAGGCCGACGATGGCCGGCGATGGCCGACGCAGGGAGACGCGAGGATGGACGACCAGCAGGCAGCGGGCGGAGGACCCGTCGACGCCCCCGCCACCGCCGCGATCCGCACTGCCGTCCAGACGGTCGAGCCCGGGTGGATCGACTATAACGGCCACATGAACGTCGCCTACTACACCCTGGCGTTCGACCGTGCGCTGGACGAAGTGTACGAGCGCCTCGGCATCGGCCCGGGCCTGGTGGCGCGGGCGCGTATGGGTCCGATGGCGCTGCAGACCCAGATCCACTACCTGGCCGAGCTGTTGGAGGGCGAGCGCTTCTATTGCGAGGCCGTGGTGTTGGACGGCGATGCCAAGCGCTGCCATTCGGTGATGACGATGCTGGCCGCAGAGACCGGCACGACGGCTGCAGTGTACGAGACGCTGTCGATGAACGTGGACCTTCGGGCTCGGCGCTCGGCGCCCTACCCGGCGGCCGAGGCGGCGCGGCTGGCAGCCCAGGTTGCGGCCCATGCCGGGCTGCCGCGCCCGCCGCAGGTCGGTCGCACCATCGGCATCCGCCGCCGCCCCTGACCGCGTCCCTGCGCTGGCGTTGCGATCGCCCGACCGCGTCGCACGCCCCGGTGCCGCCGGTCGAGGTCGCCCCCTTCGTGAAGACCCACCTGCCGTCCGTCCGCCATCGTGGCAGAGCGAGATCCGCACCGCCGCTCCGGTTGCCTTTGCGCTGCGCGTCGACCTTCTTGCAGGCCGCGCTCGATGGCCGCCGCCGCGCCGGCCATGCGTGCGGCCGCGGAGACTGTCGCCGCGCCGCGCGACCCGGCCTGCGACACGCGTGGCCCGCGCGTTCTGGTGTTCAAGGGCACCCCGCGTCCCTCGGACGAACGAGCATGCGCGGCATGTCCTGCGTCGCGCGCCTAGCCTGACCCTGGTGGAGGAAGGCGCGGGCGCGAGGGCGGCTGCGGGGCGGGCACGAGCGCGGGGCATGCGCAGGCGCTGCTGCGTAGGCGGACGCGGGTGCGGCGGCGGCTGCGAGGCAAACGCGGATGCGGGAGTGAGGACGGCTGCCGCGGCGGGTGCGGGGGCGGGCGCTGGGGGCGGGAGCGATCCGACAGGGGGACGGCGCAGGCAGGTGGCCGTGTCCCTTGTCGCGCCAAAGGGCGCGGTAGTGCGGATCGCAGACCCGGCCGGGCCTGGGCCAAGGAATTGCTTCATCCCCGGCGGGCGGCTGCGTAGGCTTGCGCCCCGGCGGTCGCGTACGCGCGGACGCCGTGCGCGGAAAGGCACCGATGGTCGACGGCAGCGCAGACGACGACGACGCCCCCGGCGGCGCGCGCGCCGGCGGGGCCGCTGCCGGCCGTGCCG
>JBCCMW010000345.1:0-4351 GCA_039026175.1 Pseudomonadota bacterium | reverse complement strand
GGGCGCGCAGGAGCGGTCGTTGGCGCGGTAGGGCGCGCGGGGGCGTCGGGTGGCGCGGTAGGGCGCGCGGGGGCGGTCGGTGGCGCGGTACAGCGCGTGGCCGCGGGCCTGGCGATGGCGGCGCTGGTGGTCAAGCCGCAGCTCGCCCTTGCGATGCCGCTTGCGGCGGTGGCGGCGGGCGCCTGGCGGACGGTGGCCGTGGCTGCGGCGGCGACGGTCGCGGCGCTGGCGGCGGCGACGCTGGTCACGGGCACGGGCTATTGGGCCGCGCTTTTGGGCGCGCTCGCCGAGCACGATGCCGGCATCCGCGGCGCCGGCGGCTACCAGGCCGAGGTCGCGCGCCACGGCTATCTGGATCTCTCGATCACACCCTATGCGTGGCTGCGCGGCCGGGGGCTGGCCGATGGCGCGGCGCTGGCGCTGCACGGCGCGCTGGGGCTGGCGGGTCTGTCGGTCGCGGCCGTGGGCTGGCGGGCGCTGGCCCGGCGCGCCGACCGACAGGACCGTACCGGCAGCGATGCCCCCAGCGTGAACGACAGCAGCGATGACGGCCGGCTGGCGCACGCGCTGATCGCCTTGACGCTGATGCTGTCGGTGCTGCTGCCGCATCGTGCGCTGTTCTACGAGGCCACCTTCTTCGTGGCCGCGGCTCTCTGCCTGGCGCGGGCGGGCGCAGGGGCGACGCTGGCGGGGCGCGCGGCGATCCTGGTGGCCTTCGTCGCCGTACCCCGTCCGCTGCTCGAGGCGCTGGGCCTGCCGGTCGGCGGCAGCACCGTGCCGGGCCTGGTGGCCGCCGCCGCCTATGCCGCCTGGCTGGTGCTGCGGCTGGTCCGGGTCGACGCGGCCGGGACCGAGGCGGCGGTCGGCGCCGGAGGTCCCAGCGGCGTCGCCGGGCCGGCGCCCGCCGAGGCGGCTTCGCCGGCCGGACAGGCCGGCGGCTCCGCCGTCTGAGGCCCGGCGTGACCGTCTCGGCGCCCGACGTCGCCCAAGACCGGGCGCGCGCAGGCGCGGGAAGCCCGACGGCCGACCGCACCAGGCCGGGCTTGGCCTCGCGGCTCGAGACGGCGGCCGGGCGGCGCCTGTTGCTGCTCGCCGTCTGGGCGACGCTCTGCCTCTCGGCGATGATCGTGGGCTTTCTGGTCTCGCGCCTCGGTCTGGCGGGCGGTCCCGGGGCGGTTGCCGAGAACGATTTCGCCGCCTTTTGGGCCGCGGCGCGCGGGGCCTGGAGCCTGGGGCCGACGGCGGTGCTGGACCCGGCTGCGGTGGCCGAGATCCAGCGCTTTCGCCCCGGCAGCACGGCCTACTTTCCGTTCCTGCACCCGCCTGGGCTGCTGGCGATCCTGCTGCCGTTCGGGGCGCTGCCTTACGCGGCGGCCTATCCGCTGTGGCTCGCGCTCTCTTGGGCAGCGCTGGCGGCGGCGGCGGTCGCCGCGTTGAACCCCGGGGCCGCAGGACCCAGGCGGCTGACGCTGGTGCTGATCGCCGCCGGGGGGCCGGGGCTGGTGATGCAGTTTTTCTCGGGCCAGACGACGATGCTGTGGGGCGCGATCCTGCTGGCCGCGCTCGCGCTGTACGAGCGTCGGCGGCCGCTCGCGGCAGGGCTGGTGCTGGGGCTGCTGGCGATCAAGCCGCCGCTCTGCCTGTTGCTGCCTGTCGCCTTCGTCGCCGCGCGGGACTGGCGCTTTGTGGCGGCAGCGGCGCTCTCGGTGTTGCTGGTCGCGGCACTGCCGACGCTCTGGACCGGGGTCGGCTACTGGGAGGCGTGGCTCGCGGCGCTGGACGAGCAAGGCCGCCGCGCACGCGCCAACGTGCATGCGATCCGCGATATGCTGTCCTGGTTCTCGGTCGCGCGGGGTCTGGGCGCGTCCACGGGGCTGGCGACGGCGCTGCAGGGCGCGGTCGCGCTGTCGGCGGCGGCGGGCGTGGCGCTGGTCTGGGCACGGCCCGACATCCCGTTTGCCGCCCGGGCAGCGGTGCTGGTGGCGGCGCTGCCGCTGGCCTCGCCCTACGCTTGGTACTACGAGCTGATGCTGAGCGCGCTGGCGCTGGCGTATCTGGTGCGGGCGGGCTGGGGGCGCGGGCCGCTCGCCTGGGCGCTGTTCGCGCTGGTCTGGGTGCTGGGGCCGTTCCTGCCGTTGCTCTCGAACCTGGTCGAGGCGCGGCTCATCCTGGCGCCGGCGGCGACGCTGACCTTCGCCGCAGCGCTGGCGTTCGCGCTGTCGCGCCCTGCGGCCGATGGCTGAGCCGCCGATCCTGATCGCGGGACCCACGGCCAGCGGCAAGTCGGCCCTGGCGCTGGCGCTGGCCGAGCGGCTGGGCGGCGCCGTGATAAACGCCGACAGCCAGCAGGTGTTCGCCGACTGGCGCGTGCTGACCGCCCGGCCGAGCGCGGCCGACGAGGCGCGGGCGCCGCACCATCTGTACGGCCACGTGGCGCTGGAGGCCGCGTATTCCGTCGGCCGCTGGCTGGCCGAGCTTGCCCCCCTGCTCGCCCGCCTGGACGCCGAAGGCCGGCCGGCCATCGTCGTCGGCGGGACCGGGCTGTACTTTGCCGCCGCGACCGAGGGGCTGGCCGAGATCCCGCCGACCCCTGCGGCCGTCCGGGCCGAGGTCGACGCGCTGGTCGCCGCCGAGGGCCCTGCCCGGCTGGCCGCGCGCCTGGCCGCCGCCGACCCCGCCACCGCCGCGGGCCTGGACCTCGCCAACCCCGCCCGCGTGCGCCGCGCGTGGGAGGTGCTGCGCGCCACGGGCCGTGGCCTTGCCGCCTGGCAGGCCGATCCGGCACCGCCGCTGATCCCGCAGGCCCGGCGCCTGGCGCTGATGCCGGAGCCTGCGTGGCTGGACGCCCGCATCGCGCTGCGCTTTGGCGCGATGGTCGCGGGCGGCGCGCTGGCCGAGGCCGTGGCCGTGCGGGCGCACCTGTTGGCCACCGGGCAGACGGCCGACGCGCCGCTGCCGGGGCTGAAGGCGCTGGGCGCGCGCGAGCTGATCGCCTGTCTAGAGGGGCGCATGGCGCTGGACGCGGCGGTCGAGGCGGCGACGCTGGCCACGCGGCGCTATGCCAAGCGCCAGCGCACCTGGATCCGGGGGCGCATGGCCGACTGGCCGCGTCTGACCCGTGCCCCCGCCGATCCCGACGATGCTGCCGAAGCGCTTCGCCTGCTCGCGCGCCAATGACCCCCGGCGCGGGCGGGCGCGCCAATGACCCCCGGCACGCGGATAGATGGTATCTGTCGGCAACCGATCGCCCTGCGACCGAAAGATGCGGGGCAGAGGGTGCCAGCGACATGTTTTTCCCGCGCCACGCCCCTTGACCGGATCGAAACTTCGGGTATGCCATGCCCACGCACGGAGAATGCGATGCGCGAGCTTATCGTAGGATTGGCGCAGGGGGACCGGATGGGCTGATGCCCACGCCGACCGCTGCGCCGCACCCAGCCCCGACCGGGGCTTTTTTTGTGCCTGAACCACGATGCCGACGACCCGAACGACCGCAGACCCGAACGGCAAAACCGACCCGCGACCAAGGAGACCCCAATGTCGCCCGATACGCTGACCGCCCAGGCCGACACCGGTACCCCGGCCGCCCCCGCCCGCGAGATGACGGGCGCGCAGATGGTGGTAGAGGTGCTGAAGCAGCAGGGCGTCGAGGTCGTCTTCGGCTACCCAGGGGGCGCGGTGCTGCCGATCTATGACGAGATCTTCAAACAGTCGGGCATCCGCCACATCCTGGTGCGCCACGAACAGGGCGCCACCCACATGGCCGAGGGCTATGCCCGCTCGACCGGCAAGCCCGGCGTGGTGCTGGTGACCTCGGGGCCCGGCGCCACCAACGCGGTGACGGGGATGACCGACGCGCTGATGGACTCGATCCCCATGGTCGTGCTGAGCGGCCAGGTGCCGACCTTCATGATCGGCAACGACGCGTTCCAGGAAGCGGATACCGTCGGCATCACGCGCCCCTGCACCAAGCACAACTGGCTGGTGAAGGACACCGACGATCTGAGCGCCACGCTGCACCGCGCGTTCCACGTGGCGACCTCGGGCCGCCCGGGCCCGGTGCTGGTCGACATCCCCAAGGACGTGCAGTTCGCCACCGGCCGCTATACCGAGATCGACGACGCGCCGACCCGCACCTACCAGCCGCGCCGCAGCGGCGACAGCGCCCAGATCGCCCGCGCGGTCGCGCTGTTGGAGCAGGCCGAGCGCCCGATCCTCTACACCGGCGGCGGGGTCATCAACTCGGGCCCACGCGCGACCGCGGCGCTGCGCGCGCTGGCCGAGGAGACGGGCTTTCCCGTCACCTCCACGCTGATGGGTCTGGGCTGCTATCCGGCCAGCGGGCCCGCGT
>JBCCMW010000344.1:0-4376 GCA_039026175.1 Pseudomonadota bacterium | reverse complement strand
GCGGTGCGCCGGGCTCGGCAGGGCGCACCGCACCCGGCACCACACCCGCGGCGGCCAGTGCCTCGACCAGCCGCTCGGTCTTCCAGGCGGCCATCCATCGGTCGTCGGCATGCTGCAGCGTACAGCCGCCGCACGGGCCGGCATGCGGGCACACCGGCACCACGCGCGCCGGCGCAGGCGCCAGCACCGAGGCGAGGTGCGCGCGCCCGGGCGCGACGGGTCGGATGCGCACCCGCTCGCCCGGCAGGACGCCGGCGACATAGTGCCCGGCCACCAGCCCATCGCCCTGCGTGCCCACCTGCGCGACATCGGCCTCCAGCGTCTGGGGCCCCGGAGGCTCGGTCATGCGCCGGCAGACCCGGGCCAGCCCGCGGGGGCGCGGGCGGCGATCAGGTATTCGCGGTTGCCGTCGCCGCCCTCGATGGGGCTGTCCGCGGTGCCCAGCACGCGCCAGCCCTGGGTTTCGGCCAGCCAGGCGGCCACCGCCTCCAGCGCGCCGCGCCGCGCCGCGGCATCGCGCACGATGCCGCCCTTGCCGAGCGACGCGCGCCCCACCTCGAACTGCGGCTTGACCAGGGCGACCAGCGTGGCGCCGGGCCGCGCGAGCGCCATCGGCCCCGGCAGCGCCTTGGCCAGCGCGATAAAGGACAGGTCGGCGACGATCCAATCCACCGCCGGGATCTGCCCCGCGGGAATGGCACGGCAGTTAACGCCCTCGATCGCCGTGACCCTAGGGTCCTGGCCCAGGCGGGGATGGAGCTGTCCGCGGCCGACGTCCAGCGCATAGACCCGGGTGGCGCCCCGGGCGAGCAGCACCTCGGTGAAGCCGCCCGTCGAGGCGCCCACGTCCAGCGCGGTGCCCGTCGGCGTTAGCGCAAAGCGGTCGAGCGCGTGCAACAGCTTCAACGCCCCGCGCGAGACCCAGTCGACCCCGGGTGCTACGGCCAGCCGGGCGCCTGCCGCGACGGTCTGCGATGGTTTGGCGGCGGGGCGACCGTCGACGGTGACGCGCCCCTCGGCAATCATCCGGGCGGCGCGGGCGCGGCTCTCGACTAGGCCCAGCGCGACGAGGCGCCGATCCAGCCGCTCGCCCGCTGTCTGCTGACCCGGCATGTGCATGGCCGTCTCCCCTCCGCCTCTGCCGACGGCGCGTGGCGCCTGCCTTTCCGTCGCAAAGCGGTGCTATAAAGCGCCTGGCGGCGTGGAGGAACAGCAGGCGATGAGGGTGAGCGATCCCGGCGCGGCCGGCGGCGTGCTGCTGCAGGTCATGGGCCCCAGCGGCGTGGGCAAGGATACGCTCATGGCCGGCGCGCGCGCTGCCCTGGCCGAGCGGGCAGGCTGGCGCTTTGTCCGCCGCGCGATCACCCGCCCCGCCGCGCCCGGCGATGCCGAGGCGCACGAGCCCCTGACCCCCGACGCCTTTGCCGCGGCGGCAGCGGCCGGGCGTTTCTTCGCCACATGGCACGCGCACGGGCTCGACTACGGCGTGCCGAGCGCCGTTGCGGCGTGGCTGGCGGCGGGCGACGCGGTGATCTTGAACGGGTCGCGCGTGGCCGCGGCGGCGGTGACGGCGGCGGCCCACGCCGTGCCGGCCGCCACCGCGATCGTCGCCATCCAAGCGCCGGCCGCCGCCGTGGCCGCGCGCCTGGCCGCCCGCGGGCGCGAGGATGCCGCCGCAGCGGCCGCGCGTCTGGCCCGCGCAGTGCCCCCGCCGCCGCAAGGCGTGCCGTTGTTTGCGGTGGCGAACGACGCGGACGTGGCCACCGGGGTCGACCGGCTGCTGGCGGCGCTGCACGCCGCGGCAGGGCGGCGGCTGCCTGCACCCTCGGCCTAGGCCGGCCGTCACGCCGCCCCGGCTGGCGCGGGTTTAGGCGCGAGCGGCCCGACCCACGCCAGCGTTGCCACGCGGGCGGGCACGTGCATGGTGGGTGCCGGCAGACAGGGCACACCCCACAATCGAGGCAGTCGAGGAACGCATGGGCGGGTACCGCATCGGGGCCGATATCGGCGGCACTTTCACCGACATCGCGATGCTCGACGCTGCGGGCCGCACGCTGGCCATCGAAAAGCGCGTGACCACGCCGGAGCGGCCGGACGATGCAGTGGTGGCCGGTATCGCGGCGCTGCTGGTCCGCACCGGCGTCGCCCCGGCCGACGTCGCCGTCGTCGTGCACGGCACCACGCTGTTCACCAACGCGCTGATCCAGCGGCGCGGCGCACTGACCGCGCTGATCACCACCGAAGGGTTCCGCGACGCGGTCGAGATCGGGCGCGAGCACCGCTACGATATGTACGACCTGGGGATGGAGCGGCCGGCCCCGCTGGCGCCGCGCCGCCGGCGCTACGAGGTGCCCGAGCGCGTGCTGGCCGACGGCATGGTGCGCCGCACGCTGGACGAGGGCGCGACGCGCACCCTGGCGCGCCGATTGGCGGCCGACGGGATCGAGGCGGCGGCGGTCTGCCTGCTGCACGCCTATGCCTTTCCCGCCCACGAACGTGCGGTTGGCGAGATCCTGGCCCAGGAAGCGCCCGCCCTGGCAGTCAGCCTGTCGCACGCCGTGGCGCCCGAGATCCGGGAGTATGAGCGCGCCTCGACCACGCTCGCCAACGTCTATGTGCAGCGCATCGCCGAAGATTATCTCGGCCGGCTCGCCGCGCGGCTCGGCGCCGAGGCGGGGATCGCAGCCCCACTCTATGTGATGCAGTCGAACGGCGGGCTGGCAGACGTGGCGACGGCCCAGCGCCTGCCGATCCGGCTGGTCGAAAGCGGGCCCGCCGCCGGCGCCATCGCCGCCGCCCACCATGCCGGCCAGCGCGGGCCGCGCGATCTGATCAGCTTCGACATGGGCGGCACCACCGCCAAGGCCGCGGTCATCGTCGACGCGCAACCGCTGACGGCGCCCGATTTCGAGGTCGACCGGCGGTACCGCTTCAAAAAGGGCTCGGGCTTGCCGGTCAAGACGCCGGTGATCGAGCTTATCGAGATCGGCACCGGCGGGGGCTCGATCGCTGCGCTCGACGCCCTCGGTCGGCTGCGCGTGGGCCCGGCCTCGGCCGGCGCGGTGCCAGGGCCGGCCTGCTATGGCGCGGGCGGCACCGCACCCACGGTCACCGACGCCGATCTGGTGATGGGCTATCTGGATCCGGGCTTCTTTGCCGGCGGCAGCATGGCGCTGGACCGCACGGCGGCCGAGGCGGCGCTGGCCCCCATCGCCACCGCGCTGGGAACCGACGCGCTGGGCGCCGCCGTCGCCGTCGGCCGCATGGCGGACGAGGCGATGGCCGGGGCCGCCCGGCTGCACGCGGTCGAGCGGGGCGTGGATGCGGCGAAGCTCGCGCTCTATGCCTTCGGCGGCGCGGGGCCTGTGCATGCCTGGGGCGTGGCGCGCATCCTGGGCAGCCCGTCGGTGATCTATCCGGCCGCCGCGGGCGTGGTGTCGGCCATCGGGTTTCTCGCCGCACCGCTGGCGCGCGACTTTGTGGCTACCATCCCCGCTGGCAGTTCGCGCGCGCTGGAGGCGCTGGATTGGGATGCCGCGCGTGCCGCCGTGGCGGCGCAGGCGGCCGAGGGCCGCGCGGGCCTGACCGGCGCCGTCGCGCCCGGGGACATGCGCGCGCGGCTGAACGCAGACATGCGCTATGCGCTGCAGGGGTTCGAGATCCCGGTCACGGTGCCCCTGCCCGAGGGCACGCCGACCGACGATCCCAGCCCTGCGCTGACCCCGGCGCTGGCCGGCCCGTTGGCCGAGGCGTTCGAGGCCGCCTACACCGCGCTCTACGGCCACACCGTGCCGAACGCCGCCATCGAGGTGGCGACCTGGCGCGTGGTGGTCGAGGGGCCGCGCCCCCCGGTCGCGATCGACCCGCCCTCGGCCGACGGTGCGGCAGCGCTCAAGGGCAGCCGCCCCGCCTGGATCCCGGCCGGCAGCGCCGCGGGCGGGGGTGGCGGCGCGGGGCGCCTGGCCGAGGTCCCGGTCTATGACCGGTATGCCCTCGGCCCCGGCACGGTGCTGGAGGGCCCGGCAATCGTCGAGGAACGCGAGGCCACGGCCGTGATTGCCGGCCCCGCGCGCATCACCGTCGAGCCCGACGGCACCCTGGTCGCCGTGCGCGGCACCGTCTGAGCGGGTCGACACCGTCGGACCGGGGCGCCGCCAGACCAGGGTGCCGCCAGACCGGGGGTCGTCGGACCCGGGCGCCGCCAGACCGGGGCGCCGTCGGACCGGGGCGCCGTCAACGTGGCCCCCTTAGCTTGGGGCCCGTCAGCTTGGGGCGCCACAAAACGGGCTACCGCCAGAGCGTGACGGCGGGACGAGAGACAGAAACGGAGACACGGCCATGGACGCGAGCACCCACGGCATCGACGCGCTGACGCT
>JBCCMW010000343.1:0-4387 GCA_039026175.1 Pseudomonadota bacterium | reverse complement strand
GATAGCCGCCGCCCAGGGTGCGGCATCCAGGGTGCGGCGTTCAGGGCGCGGCATCCAGGGCGCGGCATCCAGGGCGCGGCATCCAGGGCGCGGCGTGCCGCACCGCCCAAACGCCCCGCCACACCGCGATGCCCCGCCAGAATGTCCCGCCAGAGCGCCCCGCCAGAAGGCGCCACCAGAGTGCGCCGCCAGAATTCGTCGCCGGAGGGCGACGTGTCTGTGCGAGCTTAAAGTGCCTTGGCGAAGGTCACCAGGCTCGGTGCAAAGCCGGCCTTGCGGTACGCCGCCTGGGCGCGCGCGTTCAGCCACAGGGCACTCACCTCGATCCGGGCCAGGCCCGCGGCGCTGGCGTGCGCCTCGGCCCGGGCGATCAGCGCCTCGACCAGGCCGGTGCCGCGCGCGTCGGGCTCGATCCACAGGTCGCTGATCACGGCCAAGCGGCGGTTGCGCGGGTCGACGACGGTGCCGAACGCCTCCTCTACCAGCGCAAACAGAAAAGCGCAGGGCCCGTCCGCGTTTTCGGCGATCAGCACCAGGCCCTCCGACGCGGCGGCCTCCTGCAGCAGCGCCGCCACGTGGGGCGCCGCCATCGCGGGCCCCGGCAGGCGGTTGGGCTCGATCGCGCGCTCGACGTCCTGCAGTGCCGCCATGCCCTGCTCCAGGTACGCCCGGTCGGCCGCCGGGGGCGGCAGCGCCACCGCCCGGATCGTCGCTCGGGGCGGTGCCGGCACGCTCATGACCCTGCTGCGGGCACGGCGCGCATCAGGGCCGCCAGGGCCGCGGTCTCCTGGCCCGGGGTGCCGCCCGCGGCTATGGCGTCGGCCGCCCCCGCCCGCGCCGCGGCGCTGCGGTTCTGGTTCAGCTTGACCGTGCTCTCGACACCCGCCACCGCCAGCCGGACCGGCACGATCGTGCGCATCATCCGCGCCAGCGTGTCGGGCTGCATCTTGTCGGTGGTCCAGGGCCGCTTGGGCAGCTTTCCCTCGAACTCGGCCGACAGCCGGTCCAGGTGGGCGCGCATCCCGGCGGCCTCCTGCAGCGCCAGCGTCCCCGTCAGGTGCACCGCCAGGTAATTCCACGTCGGCACCCGGTCGTCCTCGCCGTACCAGTCGGGCGAGACATAGCCGTCGGGGCCCGAGACGATCAGCAGCGCCGCCATCGGCCCCGCCGCCAGCGCCCGCGCGATGGGGTTCGAGCGCAGCAGGTGCGCCTCCAGCACCGCCCCGGAAGCGTCCAGCAGGAACGGCACATGGGCCGCCATCGGCCCGGACCCGGCGACCGAGACGGTGAGCACGCCGAAGCCGCGCGCCCGCGCCGCCGCCAACGCGTCGCCCGCCGGCTGCCCGCGGAAGACCGGGTTCGGATGCATGGGCTGCCCGCGCGCTCAAACCGCGACGGCGGCGGTCAGGATCGGGACCGAGGAGTAGAAGGCCTCGCCGTTCGCATCGGCCGCGGCCAGTGCCGCCAGCCACGCACCGCCCGCCTCGGGGCCCGCCTCGACCGCCTGCAGCCGGGCCATCCAGGGCGCGAGCAGATCCTCGCTCAGCGTCGTGTTCACCACCGGCACCGGTACCTGGCGCAGCGCTCCGAAGC
This sequence comes from Pseudomonadota bacterium, assembly GCA_039026175.1. GTDB lineage: Bacteria > Pseudomonadota > Alphaproteobacteria > Rhodobacterales > Rhodobacteraceae > Thermohalobaculum. Next base: position 2,794 of record JBCCMW010000343.1, on the reverse strand, counting down.
CCGCGCGCAGCATCATCGGTCCCAGCTTGGCGGGCAGGTTGGGCCAGGGCATCGCGGCGCGCCAGGCCGCGCGCACCGGGGCGACCAGCGCCTCGTCGGTGCCGTGCCAGAAATCGCTGTCCCAGTTGGTCGCCAGCACCACCAGCCGTGCACCCGGCTTCATCGCGCGCCGCATCGCCATCAGCGCCGCCTCGGGGTCGGTGAGATACTCCAGCACGTTGGCCGCGACCGCGGCGTCGAACACCGCCTCCTGTTCGGCCAGCGCGGTCACGTCGCCCAGCTCGACGCGCACGCCCGGCACGCCGGCGGTCGCCACCTCGGCGGCCGCCACCTGGTCGGGTGAGACGTCGATCCCGGCGGCCAGCCCGTGCGGCCCGACGGCGAGCCCGATCTCTCGCAACAAGAGGCCTGCGCCGCAGCCGACCTCCAGCACCCGCGCCCCGCGCGCGGGGGCCAGCTCGTGCAGCACGGCGAGCCGGCGCTGCGCCAGATCGCGCGAGGCGGCCATGCCCTGTTGCAGGGTGGCGATCTCTCCGGTGAACTCCATGGCCCGTTGGCTAGCCGCGCCCCGGTCGGCTGTCCAGCACCCGCATCGCTCGATGCTGCCGTGCGGCGGAAAGGCCGGGTGGGCGCGGTTGCCCCACGCGCGTCCTGCCGGCCGCTGCGGCGGCGGCCGTGCGCCGAACAGGTGCCAATGGGCCCCTAAAGCCACCTGCGCGGGCGCTGACCGACCGTGGGCGGCCAAGCGCTATCTCTCCTCGCGCGGGCACGCACGGGACGCTGTCTCACCGCACGTTGGCGGGCGCTGGGCGCTGTCTCATCGGCCGCGGGCACGCGCGGGGCGCTGTCTCACCGCGCGCAGGCGGGCGCTGTTCCACCGCTCGCGGGCAGGCGCTTTTCTACCGCACGCAGGCGGGCGCTGTTTCGCCGCCTTCCGCGGCACCGGAGGCGGTTTGGCTGACCTGCGCTCGTTCCACCAGGCGGAACGGGCGCCCCGGGCGGCCCGCGTCGGGGGACGCCGCCAGGGCCATGCGCGAGCTTTGCCTTGCCAGTTCCACAATCGCCGGCAGACTGGCGTGATGATCCATACCTCGCACCGTGCCGCGGCGCTGGCCGCCGCGATCGCCGCTGCCGCTGCCTCGATGGGCACCGGTGCGGCCCACGCTACGCCCGATGAGCCGACCCCGCAGCCTTCCCTGGGCGGGGCCGAACGGCTGGCCGACGCAGCAACCGACGAGGCCCCGTCGCTGCGCGACCATGCGGGCGAGGACGAGGCTGCATCCGGGGCCGCATCCGGGGCCGCATCCGGGGCGGCATCGGGCGCGGCATCCGATGGGGCATCCGCGCCAACCGCCGGGCCGCCCGCCGCCGAGGTCGTGCTCGAGAGCGCTCCGCAGGGCCCGATGTCGCCCGAGGAGTTCCGCAGCTACGCCGAAGGCTACACCCTGTACTTCGAGCGCGACGGGGAACCCTGGGGGGCCGAGAGCTTTGCCAAGGACGGCAGCGTCGTCTGGCGCTACCCATCCGGCAGCTGCGTGCAAGGCGTCTGGCGCGCCTACGAGCAGAACGTCTGTTTCTACTACGGTCCCGGTACCGAGGTGCTGTGCTGGTCGATGCGGCGCGAGGCCGAGCAGTTGATCGGCCGGCTGACCGAGGGCGAGGATGTGGGCCTGGAGCTGACCGTCACCCACCGAGACCGCATGCCGCTGATCTGCGGCGAGGAGGGCAGCGAACTCTGACACACCCGCCGGTCCGGGCGCACATCGCTGCGCAGCGCGCCCGGGTCTGGGCCTGGCGCTGGGTCTGCCCCTGGCGCTGGGCATGGCGCTGGGCATGGCACTGGGCATGGCACTGGGGGCGTGGCGGGCGGCGGGCGACTAGCCCAATCCCTCGACCACCGTGATGGTGACCTCGCCGGCTCCGCCGCGCTGGCGGCGCGCGGCCTGATAGGTCTGGGACTGCCAGCAGGTGCGCGCAGCCTCCAGGCTGGGGAACTCGATCACGACATGGCGGGTGCGACCGACGGCGCCCTCCAGCTCTTCGGCCGCGCCGCCGCGGGCCAGAAAGCGGGCGCCATGTGCCTCGAACGCGGCCTTCGCGCCGGCGACATAGCGCTGCCAGGCGTCCATGTCCTGCACCTCGGCGTGCGCGATCCAGTATCCCTTGGGCATGGCGGTCTCCTCCCTGTCCGGCCGGCTCGGCGGCCGGGTCGGCGCTGCCGCCCGCTTCGGGCTTGGCCGGCCGAGCGGCATCAAGCCGGGCGCGGTGGGACAGGGCAAGGCCCGGCAGCACCGCCGCAGCGCGGGCGCGCGCCGCTCAGCCGTCGTCGAACAGGCTGGCCTGGGCTGCAGAGGCCGGCGTGCCGTGGCCCTTGGCGCCGCCGCGGCGCCGGCTCGGCGGGCTTGGGCGGCGGGGCAGGTCGGCGGCCGGGCTCTCGGCCGTGCCGGCGGTGACGGCCCCGACCCGACCGTCCAGGAACTGCACGCTCATCGGGGTGCCGGGGGCCAGCGCTGCAGCGCGCATCGCCACCCGGTCCTCGCCGTCGCGCACGATGGCAAAGCCGCGGGCCAGCGTCTGATCGGTGCCGAGGCTCGCGAGCAGGCGGCCCTGCGCCGCCAGCCGGTCGGCCAGCGCCGCCAATCCACGCCGCGCGGCGGGATCCAACCGACGTGCCAGCCCCGCCAGGGTCTCGGCCCCCCGCCGACGCTGCTCGACCAACAGGCGCGGCATCAGCCGGGCCGTGCGGTGGGTCAGCGCCAGCCGCGCCGCCTGGACGCGCGCCAGCAGCGCAGGG
>JBCCMW010000342.1:0-4390 GCA_039026175.1 Pseudomonadota bacterium | reverse complement strand
GGCCCGCGCGGCCCGTGCGGCCCGTGCGGCGGCGCTGGCCCCAGCCTTGCCGCGATCGCTGCCCGCACCCCTGCGCTGGTCCGGTTCCGGGCTCACCGCCCCACAGCGCCCGCAGAGCCCGGAGGGCCCGGATCCCCCGGGCGCCGGAGGCGCCATGGCCGCCTGCCCTGCGACCCGGCCGCAGCGCTCATCCGGCGAGGCGGGCGACCAGGCCCGACAGCATGGTCAGGCAGGCATCCAGCTGCGAACGCGCCACGAACTCGTCGGCCCGGTGCGCCTGGGCGATATCGCCCGGCCCGCACACCACCGCCGACAGGCCCAGCCGCCGGTAGAGCCCAGCCTCGGTGCCAAACGCCACGTGAAGCGCCTCGGTCTCGCCCGTCATCGGCCCGGTCAGCGCCAGCGCGACGTCGCGCGCCGCGTTGTCTTGGGCCGGCTCCAGACCCGGCACGTCGCCGATGGTGATCCGCTCGATCGCCGCCCCGGGATACACCGCCCGCATCGTCCCCAGCAGCGCCTCGGCATGGGCGTCGATCTCGGCACAGACGAACGCCGCATCGCCGGGCGACACCGTGCGGACCTCCCACGCGATGTGCGCGCGCTCGGCGATCACGTTGTGCACCGTGCCGCTGTCGATGCGCCCGATGTTGAGCGTCGCGTGGGGCGGCTCGAAGCGCGAGCCCCGGGGCGCGCGGGCCTTCAGCGCTTCGCCCAGTTGCAACAGCCGCGCCGCGTAGCGCACCGCCGCGTCCGCCGCACTGACGCAGAGATCGGGCCGCGCACTGTGGCCGGGCAGCCCGGCGATCCGGGTGTGGTACTCGCAATTGCCCTTGTGGCCCTCGATCACCCGCATCGCGGTCGGCTCGCCGATGATCGCCATCGCCGGGCGCCGCCCCTCGGCGGACAGCGCGGCGACCATCGCCTTGGCGCCGAAGCACCCGACCTCCTCGTCATAGGTGAAGGCCAGGTGCAGCGGGTGCGCGAGGGGCCGCTCCGCCGCCTCGGCCGCGATGGCGGTCGCGCAGGCGACGAAGCCCTTCATGTCGCAGGTGCCCCGGCCATAGAGCCGCCCGCCGGCCTCGCGCAGCCGGAACGGATCGCCGGTCCAGGGCCCGTCGCCCGGCGGCACCACGTCGGTGTGGCCCGAAAGCACGATGCCGCGATCCTCCTCGGGCGCGCGCTCGGGACCGAGGCTCGCCCACAGGTTCGCCTTGGCGCCCGTCGGATCGGGGTCGACGCGCACCCGGGCGCCCAGCCCCTCCAGCCGCTCGGCCAGCCGGTCGGTCAGCGCGCGGTTCGATGCGGCCGATACGGTCGGAAAGGCGACCAGTTCGGCCAGCAGCGCCTCGGTCTCGGCCAGCCGCGGGTGGGTCACGGCTTGACCACGATGGGCCGCGGGCGGTCGCACAGGCACTCAGCCGCCGCGCCCTCGCGGATCAGGATGGTCTCGGTGATCTCGATGCCCCAGTCCTGCATCCAGAGCCCCGGCATAAAGTGGAAGGTCATGCCCGCCTCCAGCACCGTCTCGTCCTCGGGCCGGAACGAGATCGTGCGCTCGCCCCAGTCGGGCGGATAGCTGAGCCCGACGGGATAGCCGCAGCGCGCCTCGCGCTCGATCCCCGCCCGGGCCAGCGCGCCGAACAGCGCGCGCGCCACGTCGCCGGCGGTCGCGCCGGGGCGGGCGATGTCGATCCCCTCGGCCAGCCCCTCCAACAGCGCGGCCTCGGCCCGGCGCATCGCGTCCGGCGGTGTGCCCAGGAACACGGTGCGGCAGAGCGGCGCGTGATAGCGCCGATAACAGCCCGCGATCTCGAAAAACGTCGCCTCGCCAGCCTGGAACGGCCGGCCGTCCCAGGTGAGGTGCGGCGCCGCCGCATCCGGCCCCGAGGGCAGCATCGGCACGATCGCCGGATAATCGCCCCAGGCCTCGCCCACGCCGGTCACGGCATCCGCCCAGATCTGGGCGACGATGCGGTTCTTGGGCACCCCCGGCTCGATCCGCGCGACATAACCGTCGACGATCGCCTCCGAGATCCGCGCAGCACGGCGCATAAAGGCGATCTCCTCGGCCGACTTTACCGTGCGCTGCCAGTTCACCAGCCCCGTGGCGTCGACCAGATCGGCCGCGTGCAGCGCCGCCGCCAGCGCCGCGTGGGCCCGGGCCGAATAATAGTAGTTGTCCATCTCCACGCCGATCCGCGCCGCAGCCAGCCCCAGCCCGTCCAGCAGCCCGGCCAGATGGTCCATCGGATGGCGCTCGGTGGTCTGGACATAGGCTTCGGGGTAGGGCCGCACGTGTGCGTCGTCCATCCAGCAGGTGCGCACCGCGCCAGCCGCGTCCTGGCGCCGCCCCCACCACAGCGGCGGCCCCTCGCCGGTCACGACAACGCCCTGGTGCACATAGAACGACCAGCCGTCATAGGCCGTCAGCCACGCCATGTTGGACGGGTCGGCCAGAAACAGCGCGTCCAGCCCCCGGCGCGCCATCTCGGCCCGGACCAGGGCCAGGCGGCGGTCGTACTCGGCGGCGCTGAAGGGCGGGTTGGCGGCGGGCATGGGCGGGCTCGGATGAGGGGGCTGCGGCGGACTAGGTCTCGGGCGGGCGTGTCGAACTGGCGTGTCGAACTGGCGTATCGGGCGGGCGTCTCGGCTGGGCGTCTCGGCTGGGCGTCTCGGCTGGGCGTCTCGGGTGGGCGTGCTTCTGGGGCGGGAAGGCGTCTAGGGCAGGCACGCTTGCCTGGCAGGATGGGCCGCCGCGCGACACGGGGCGACGCCCGCGAGGCTAGCGCCCGACGCGCCGGCTGGGTAGGGCGGCGATCCCCGGGCCTGGGCGCCGCCCGGGCCGGCCACAGGACCGCCCGCCCGCTCAGTCGCCGTCTGCCGACAGGCCCGCTCAGTCGGCGTCTGCCGACAGGCCCGCTCAGTCGGCGTCTGCCGACAGGCCCGCTCAGTCGGCGTCTGCCGACAGGCCCGCTCGGTCGGCGTCTGCCGACAGGCCCGCTCAGTCGGCGTCTGCCGACAGGCCGGCAAAGTGCGTGGCGATCGCCCCCGCGGTGGTGAACCACACACGCCCGTCGCCGACCGCTCGGATATGCCCCAGCGCCCGCGCCAGGTGCTTCATCCGGTGCGGCTGGCCCATGATGTAGGCGTGCAGCGCGATCCCCATCACCCGCGGCGCCTGCACGCTGTCGGCCAGCAGCGTCTCGAACCCGTCGACGATCATGTCGGCGAACGTCGCCGCCTCCTGGCGCCGGGCGACGATGGCGGGGATGTCGTTGATTTCCTGCGGATAGGGCACCGAGAGAATGCGGCCCGGCCCCGCGCCGTCGCCCCGGTCGCGGGTCGCCATCCAGACCGGCTGGTCGTCGTGGCACCAGTCCAGCAGATACGCGTAGCCGGCCTCGGCCAGCAGATCCGGGGTCGTCGCGCTCTGGCTGATCCAGGGACCCAGCCAGCCGCGGGGCGGCGCGCCGTGGGCGGCGTGGATCGCGGCGGTGGTATCGGCGATCAGCGCCGCCTCCTCGGCCTCGGCCAGGCTGGCCTGACGCTCGGCATTGGTGCGGCCGTGGCCCGCGATCTCGTCGCCGCGGGCGTGGAAGGCGGCCACCACCTCGGGCGCTTCCTCGTACATCGCGGCGTTGACCAGCGCGGTGGTCGGCAGCGCGAGCTGGTCGAACAGCTCCAGCATCCGCCACACGCCGACCCGGTTGCCATAGTCGCGCCAGGCATAGTTCAGCACGTCCCGCTCGCCCGCCGCAGGGTCGGGCGCCGTGCCGGGCGCCAGCACCGCCCCCAGCCCGGTGCCGAAGGCGAAGCATTCCAGGTTCATGCCGACATAGACGGCCAGCCGCCGCCCGCCCGGCCAGTCGAACGCCGCGCGGTCGCGGATCGGCGAAAACGGATACCGGCCATGGCCTGCCAGGGGGGTCATGCCCCGGTCCTAGGCGCTGGCCGCCGCCGCGCCTAGCCGCCGGTTGCATGCCGCGCCACCCGTCAACAGGGCACGGCGCCCCCGCGCCCCCGCGCCGCCGCGCCGAGGCCCGCCCGACGCGCCCCTCCTCCGGGATCGGTCGTGGCGTCGGTGGCGGCCGCGTGATGCGCCGTCCGGTCCCGGCGGGGCAACAGACGCCGCGCCGCGCCCGCCGACACGGCCCGCCAGGGCAGCCATGTGCGCGACGCTTGAGCGTTTGTCCGCCAACCCCGCGCGCACCATCGCGCGGGAGACGGCGGGTGAGAGCCGCCACCAGCAGGCCCCCACGAACGACCGTCGATCCGCCAACACCGTCGCGGCGCTTGTCGCGCCGGTCCCGCTGGGGCAAGGCGTGGCCATGTCCCGCCCGCCGCAGCGCTCTCCGTCCCGCCCGTCCCGCGGCCGTCGCGCCGCGCCGGC
>JBCCMW010000341.1:0-4399 GCA_039026175.1 Pseudomonadota bacterium | reverse complement strand
GGCAGCGGCCGATGAACCCGGCGAGCCGGTCGTCGATGTTCACCTCGGGCATCAGGTCGTCCAGCACCGAGGCGCCCCGGGGCAGGGTCTTGGACAGGTTTACCGGCCCGCCCGCATGGCCATCGCCCGCAGCCCGGCTCTCGGCCGCGATCGATTGGCTGATCCACACCAGGAACCGCTTAAAGGTCGTGGCCGACGCGTCGGTCAGCACCACCACGTTCTCGGTCAGGCGCTGCAGCATCTTGTGGTTGGCGCTGCCGCCAACGGAGACGGCCACCAGATTGACGCGCCGGGCATAGTGCTCCTCCCAGCGCTTGATCGACTTTTCGGGATCGTCCGTCGGGTGGCCATCGGTCATCAAAAAGACGATGGGCTTCCAGTCGCCCTTGCGGCCGTCGCTGGACTTGGTGACCACGTTTTTGTCGATCTCGGTCATCAACAGATCGAGCGCGGCGCCCAGCCCCGTGCCGCCGCCGATGGGCAGGTCGGGCGGGTAGAAGTGCAACAGCTCCATCATCGGCACCAGCACCTTGGCCCGGCCGGCGAACACGATGATCGAAAGCTGCGCCATCTCCAGCGCCTGCGGATCGGTGCGCAGCGTCGAGACGATGTCGGCGATGCCGGCGGACACCGCCTCGTGCGCGGGGCCGGCCATGCTCTCGGACACGTCGATCACGAAGAATACCGGCAGCTTGCGCATCGTTCACTCCTGGCTCGCGGGCCCCGCTGGCGTCGCGTGGCGGGTCGGCAGGTCGTCAGATGACGACCTTGATCTCCTCGGGCGGGGGCGGCAGGGCGCCGCCCTGTTCGCCTGCGGGCGCGCCCTGGCTGCGGCTGCCGCCTGCGATCGCCTCGGACACCCATTTGAAGAACTGCGAGAAGCCCGCGCTGTCCAGCGTGTCGAGAAGCGCGGTCGAGTGGCAGAACTTCTGGAGATCCTCGGACCGCGCCTTGGGGCCCGCCGCACAGCCGATGATGTTGGCAAAACCCGCGGATTTCACCTTGGGCACCGCGTCCTCGAACACCGCGAGGTCCGAGGGCTTGCCGTCGGTCATCACGAACAGCAGCGGGGCCCAGTCGCCCTTTTCGCCCTCGGCGGTCTTGCGCACGTCGCGACCGACGCTTGCGATCAGCTTCTCCAGCGCCTCGCCCAGGTGCGTGGGCCCGCTTTCGGGCGTCTCCAGCGTGGGCGGGGTCAGGGTGTCGAGCGGCGAGAGCGCCATCACCTCGTTCACCTCGCGGTCGAAGGTGATGAACGACAGGTGCACCGTCTCCAGGGCGTGCGGGTCCTGCTTGAGCGCCGAGACCATCGTCAGGATGCCGTTGTTGACCGCTTGGATCGGCTCGCCCCGCATCGAGCCCGAGGTGTCGATCAGCAGGTAGACGGGCAGGCGGCGCGACATCGCAGGCTCCATCGGGCTTTCGCACGGCGGGGATGTACCCGCGCAGTTGGCTCACTTTGAGGCAGACGGCGCGCGATCGCCCGCGCGCCGGCACGGCGGGTCAGATGACGACCTTGATCTCGTCGGGCGGGGGCGGCAGCTCGCCCAGGTCGCTGGTGTCCTTTTTGGTGAGGTCGACCTTGGAGGACGACACCGCGATGGACGCCGACACCCATTTGAAGAACGCCGACAGCGAGGCGCGGTCCGCGGTGTCGAGGCTGACCACGTTCTGGGTGACGGCCTGCAGCGGCTCCAGCGCGGCGTTGGCACCGGCGGCGCAGGCGACCACCAGCCCCGGCTTGGCGGCGGCGAAGCTCTCGACCGCCATGTGCCAATCGTCGGTCGGCATGCCGTCGGTCATGATAAAGATAATGGGCTTCCAGTCGCCCTTACGCTCGGCCGTAGCCTTCTGGACGTCGCGGTGGATCGCGTCGGTCACGGCCTTGAGCCCCGCGCCATAGGCGGTGACGCCGCGCGCCTCGATGGGCGGGACCTGGAAGCCGATGAGCTCGGTCAGCGGCACCAGTTCGCGGGCCTCGCTATCGAAGGTGATCAGCGACAGCCACGCCGTTTCCAGCGCCTGGGGGTCGGTGCGCAGGGCCGAGACCAAGGTGTCGAGCCCGGTTTTCACGGCCTCGATCGGCTCGCCGGTCATCGAGGCGGAGGTGTCGATCAACAGGTAAACCGGCAGGCGGCGGGACATGGGGCACTCCGTCTCATGGCGCGGCGTCGCGGCAGGCGCGGCATAGGGTCGGCGGCAGAATAGCCGTGCTTGGCTGCAATCGTTAGGCGAAACGCCGCCGCGGGGCCGATCCGGCGGTGGGCAACCGCCTGTGCCCTCTGGCGCTGTGCCCTCTGGCGCGGTCGACCGGCGGTGCGGTGTACCCACCCAACGCGCGCCGAAACGGCGCAGGCCGCGGCTCGCTGGGGTGCATATCGCGCACCGACGAAGCCGGGCGACAGGTCGCCATCGGCGCTGGACGCACAGGCTATGCCAGCGCCCGGCGCCCCGTCGATCCCGGCGCAGAGCGCGAAGGCGATCCCGGCCCCGGGCGCCAACGCGATGCCGGCGCAGAGCGCCGAGGCGATCCCGGCGCAGAGCGCCGAGGCGATCCCGGCGCAGAGCGCCGAGGCGATCCCGGCGCAGAGCGCCGAGGCGATCCCGGCGCAGAGCGCCGAGGCGATCCCGGCGCGAGGCGACCGAAACGCCGCGCGCCGGGTCGCCCGGCTCAGCCGATGTTGACGCCGTGCGCCTTGGCAAGCGGGCCCAGGCCGCCGGAAAAGCCCTGGCCGACTGCCTTCATCTTCCACTCGTTGTTGTTGCGGTAGACCTCGCCGAAGATCAGCGCCGTCTCGGTCGAGAAGTCTTCGGACAGGTCATAGCGCGCCAGCTCTTTCTCGCCGTCCTGGTTCACGATCCGCATGTAGGCGTTCTGCACCATGCCGAAGTTCTGCTTGCGCGACTCCGCGTCGTGGATCGTCACCGCAACCACGATGCGCTGCACGTCGGACGGTACCTTGTCGAGGGCGATCTTGATCTCCTCGTCATCGCCGTCGCCTTCGCCGGTGCGGTTGTCGCCCATGTGCTCGATCGAGCCGTCCGACGACTTGGGATTGTTGTAGAAGATAAAGTCGCTGTCCGAGCGGACCTTGCCGTCCTGGCCGACCAGGAACAGCGAGGCTTCGAGGTCGAAGTCGGCACCGTCGGTGGCGCGGGCGTCCCAGCCCAGGCCGGCCGTGACGGCCTTGAGACCCGGTGCCTCTTTGCTCAGCGAGACGTTGCCGCCGTTGGAAAGCGAAACAGCCATTGTTTTCTCCCTAGGTATGCTGGTGGAGTGCGTGGCCCGCGCCCCTCAGGCTCCGCCCGACGAGACGAGGCCTATGGGTTCACGGAATTGGTAAATGGTGAAGGCGACGTAGAGCGCCAGCAGCGCCACCCCGCCCATGCGGTCGATCGGCCTGGACATCATCAGCCAGGCGGCGAAGGCCAGCGAGACGGCGGCCATGAACCACATCTCAATGCCGGCGATCTCGGGTACCACCTCCAGCGGCTTGATCAGCGCGGTCAGCGCCACGATGGACAGGATGTTGAAGGTGTTCGAGCCGATGATGTTGCCGAAGATCAGGTCGGTCTCGCGCTTGATCGCGGCAGCGACGCAGGTGAACAGCTCGGGCAGCGAGGTGCCGATGGCCACCGCCGTCAGGCCGATGATCGCCTCGGGCACGCCTGCCACGGTGCCCAGCACGACCGCGCCCTTGACCAGCAGTTCCGAACCGAGGGCGAGACCGATGAAGCCCAGCAGCAGATAGAGCAGGGCCTCGCCGATCCCCATCTCGATATCCTCGACCTCCTCGGTGTCGATCTCGTTGTTGATGTACTGGTAGGTCACGAAACCGACGAGCGAGGCGAACATCAGGCCGCCCAGCCAGGCCGGGAACAGCCCCGCCAACATGCCGCCGATCAGCACGACGGTCGCGATCAGCATGATGCCGAGATCGCGCAACACGTCCTCGGCCTTGACCGCGAGGGTGGCATAGAGCGCCGTGGCGCCGATCACCAGCAGGATATTGGCAATGTTCGAGCCCACGACGTTGCCGAGCGAGATGCCCGGGAAGCCCTGCAGGTTGGCGTTGATCGAGGTAAAGAGTTCCGGCACCGACGTGCCGAACGCGATGATCGTCGCGCCGATGAAGATCTTGGACAGCTGCATCCGCTCGGCCAGGGCGACGGCGGCGTTCACGGCATAGTCGCCGCCCGTCACCAAGAGCCAGATGCCGGCGATCACCGCGCCGGCGGACAGGATGAAGAGCTGATACTCGGTGAGCTCCAAGAGGTGTCTCCCTTCCGGGCTTCCGGGGCGCGCTCGCCGTGGCCCGGTCGGCGAGGCCGGCGCGGCGACGGTTCGGCTGACGTGGCTGCAGGATCGTTGGCTGGGTCGGGCAGGCGGGCAGGCGGG
>JBCCMW010000340.1:0-4416 GCA_039026175.1 Pseudomonadota bacterium | reverse complement strand
GGCGGCGGGGCCAAGGTATCGTCGCGCCCGAAGGGCCCGGATCCCTTGTGCGCCGGAGGCGCCTCCGGCGCACAAGGGATCCGGGCCCTTCGGGCGCGACGATACCTTGGCCCCGCCGCCACGCCATGCTAGCCATAGTAGCAGCATGGATGGCAGGCACAACATAGCGGCTGAACACGGCGCTTCTCCTAGCGTGATGGCCCGCGCGCCGATCCGGCGCCTGGACGAGGCTGCACAGAACCGGATCGCGGCCGGCGAAGTGATCGAGCGCCCTGCCTCGGCCGTCAAGGAATTGGTCGAGAACGCCATCGACGCCGGCGCGCGGCGCGTCGAGGTCACGCTCTCGGGCGGGGGCCAGACGCTGATCCGCGTGGTCGACGACGGCGCAGGCATCGCCGCAGACGACCTCGCGCTGGCGGTCGAGCGGCACGCGACCTCCAAGATCGACGGCTCGGACCTCGTCAACATCGCCACCTTGGGCTTCCGCGGCGAGGCGCTGCCGTCGATCGGGGCGGTCGCGCGGCTTGCGATCACCTCGCGCACGGGCGACGCTGCGGCGGCGCGGATCGACGTCGTCGCCGGCCGCATCGGGACCGTCGCGCCCGCTGCCCGGGCACCCGGCACAACCGTCGAGGTGCGCGACCTGTTCTCGGCGACGCCCGCGCGGCTCAAGTTCCTCAAGACGCCGCGCGCCGAGACCCAGGCCGTGGTCGACATGCTGCGCCGCATTGCCCTGGCTGCGCCCGGCGTCGCGCTGCGCCTGGACGAAGCGGCGGGCGACTGCGCCCGACCGGAGCGCACGCTGCTGGATCTGCCGACAGCCCCGGGGCCGGGTCCGCGCGCCGCCGCCGCCGCAGTCCGCTTCGCAGCCATCGTCGGGGCCGAGGATGCCGCCGCCACGGTCGCGCTGAGCGGCGAGACCGAGGTGGCCGGCGGTCGTGCGATCCTCTCGGGTCGCGCCTGCCTGCCTTCGCGCGCCCGCGGCACCGCGGTGCACCAGTACCTGACCGTCAACGGGCGGCCGGTGCGCGACCGCGCGCTGCTGGGTGCCGTCCGCGCGGGCTACGGCGACTTTCTGGTGCGCGGGCGCCACCCGGTGTTCGCGCTGGCGCTGGACCTTCCGCCCTCGGCCGTCGACGTGAACGTGCATCCGACCAAGGCCGAGGTCCGCTTCCGCGACGCGGCCGCAGTCCGCGCGCTGGTGGTCGGCACCCTGCGCCGAACGCTGGCCGCCAGCCAGCCGGGACAGGGCGATCGGCTGAGCGCCCGTGGGCTGGCCGCTGCCTCCCGCGCCACCGCGCCTTCACCAGCGTCGCTCCCAGGGTCACTCCCAGGGTCGTTCCCAGGCTCGTCCCCAGGCTCGTCCCCAGCGTCGCACCCTGTGTCGTCCCCATCGTCGCCCCCAGGGCCATACCTTGGGTCGTCTCCTGGGTCGCCCCGCGGTGCGCCGGCCGCTGGCCCACGGCCCGCCTGGCGCGCCCCCGTGCCCCGTGCGCGGCGCGGCGGCGAGTGGCGCCCGGTGCCGGCTGCCGCCGCCGTGCTCTGGGACATGCCGGCCGCCGAAGGGCCCGCAGCGCTGACCGAGGCGGCGCCCCCATGGCCGCACGACCCACCGCCCGATGGCCTGGCCCCCATCCCATCCGACGACCCGTGCCCCAACGCCGCAGCACCCGGCCCCGCGGTGCCCCACACGGCGGCGCCCCCCGCCGCCCGGCAAGCGGGCGCCGAGGCAGCGGCTCCGCCGGGTCCGCTCGGTCAGGCGCGCGGGCAACTCCACACCACCTACATCGTGGCCGAGACGGCCGACGGCCTCGCGCTCGTCGACCAGCATGCCGCGCACGAGCGGCTGGTGCTGGAGCGGCTGAAGGCCGAGCGTGCCGCCACCGGCGTCCGCCGCCAGGGCCTGCTGATCCCCGAAGTCGTGAGCCTGGGCCCCGAGGCCGCGCTGGTCGCCGATGCGGCCGACGCGCTCGCCACGCTTGGGCTGATCGTCGAACCCTTCGGGCCCGGTACGCTCTGCGTGCGCGAGATCCCGGCGGCGCTGGGCCATGCCGACCCGGCCGCGCTGCTGCGCGATGTCGCCGAGGAGCTGGCCGCCGAGGGCACCACCGACACGCTGGCGGCACGGCTGGACGCGGTCCTGGCGCGCATCGCCTGCCACGGCTCGGTGCGGGCGGGCCGGCGGCTGGACCTTGCCGAGCAGAACGCGCTGCTCCGCGCCATCGAGGCGACGCCCGGCGCGCAATGGTGCAACCACGGCCGCCCGACTGTGGTGCTGCTGAGCCGCGACGAGCTGGAAAAGCTGTTCCACCGCCGCTGAGCCGCCCGCCGTTGCGCGCGTCCCTGCCGTTGCGGCGTATCTTGGGCGCCTGGGCGCAGGCCGGGCCTCCCGTTTTCGCTCGCCCTTTCACCGCACGCTAACCGCGCCGCGCCATACTCGCCCCCGCTGGCCGGGAGGGCGCCCCGGCCGCTGACGGAGGCCCATGGATGGAGCGCGAACAGTCCCCTTTCGCGGAGGCGCGGGTACTGGCAGGCCGGGCATTGACCCTGGCCGAACAACACCGCGTGCCGCCGTTTCCGCGCGCGTACGAAGTGTGGTTCGCCTATGCCTCGGGCGGCCACCCGGAACTGGCGCGCGCGATCGACAAGGCGCTGGCCGACACCGGCAGCGTGCCCCAGGGGCTGATCGACCGGCTGCACGCCGAGCATCTGTCCGCCAACGCCATGAACCAGGGGGTCGAGCGGATCGGGGAGCGGGCGGGAAGCGACCTGGCCGAGGTCGTCTCGCTGATCGAGGATGGTGTCCACACCGGAGAGCGGATGTCCGCGGCGCTGGAGCGGGCCGAACGCGACATCGCAGGATCGGGCGGCGAGGGCGATCGGCGCCGGGTGCTCACGGCGCTGCGCGAGGAGCAGCGCAGCTATGCCCGCAGCCTGGGCGATCTCGGCCAGCGGCTGGACGCGGTGCGCTCGCAGTTCGTCGATATGCAGCGCGAGCTCCGCGAACTGCGCCAGAGCGTGCTGCTGGATCGGGTCACCCAGCTTCCCAACCAGAAGTTCTTCGAGGACATGCTGGCACGGATGCTCTCGTCCGGCTCTCCGCCCGATGCGAGCCTGTTGCTGCTGCGGCTCGAGGATTTCCGCCGTTTCTCGGCGCGCTATGGCGAAGGGATGGCCGAGGCGGTGCTGCAGCGCACGGCCGAACTGCTGCGCCGCGCGGTGCGGGAGGGGGACACCGCCGCCCGGCTCGACGGCGACAGTTTCGCGTTGCTGCTCCGCGGTGTGCCCGAGGAGGAGGCGGCCGAGCTAGGCGTGCGCATTCGCACCGCGGTGGGTGGGCTGCGCCTGGTTGCCCGCACCAGCGGCGAGACGGTCGAAAGCCTGACCTGCACAAGCGGCGCGACGGCGCTGACCCGTGGCGACACGCCCGCCCGCGCGATGGATAGGGCCGAGATCGCGTCCGTCTACCCGGGCCACGCCGCCTGAGAGCCGTCCCGCCCGGCGCCTGCGCCGCAGGGGCGATCCCGGCAGCGCCCGTCCCGCCCCGGCCGTACGGTCCAACGCGGAGGCACCGTCGCCCGAGACGCCCGACCCGCACAGCGCGCGGCAGCCCGGGGCCTTGGCGCCGCCGAGCGTTCCTATCGACAACGATATCCAGTGTGGCGCAGAGCGGGGCGCCGGGCCCATGGTCGGAGTGGCAGGATTCGAACCTACGACCCCCGCCTCCCGAAGACGGTGCTCTACCAGGCTGAGCTACACTCCGACGCCGCGCGGTCTATACGCGCGCACCCTGGTCGCCGCAAGAGGGCAGCACGGCCGGCCGGTGCCACCGCGCCACCTCGGTCGCGCGGCGGCGGGTGCCGCGCCGCCGGACACCGCGCGCCGCGGCCGGGCAGGGTCTTGCCCGGCTGCGTGGGCCGTTTTACCTGTGGGCGCAGTTGGGGCGTAGCCAAGCGGTAAGGCAGCGGTTTTTGGTACCGCCATGCGCTGGTTCGAATCCAGCCGCCCCAGCCAAGCGCCCCAGCCAAGCACCCTGTCCCGCCGCCCCGCGCGAACGCGGGGCCTGCCGCTCCGGCCACCCTCGCCCGCTGTCCACGCCAACACGACCGCACCGTAGGGTCGCCCGCGCCGTCCGGCACCGCCGGCCGTCGCATCCGGCCCCGGTATCGCCGGCCGGTCTCGCCGGTCAGTGTCGCCGGCCGGTATCGCAGGCCGGTATCGCCGGCCTGTAGCGCAGGCCAGTGTCGCAGGTCGGTATCGCAGGCTGGTGTTGCTGGCCGGTGTCGCAGGCCAGTGTCGCAGGCCGATGGTGCAGGCTGGTGTCGCCGGCCAACGTCGCCGGCCAACGTCGCCGGCCAACGTCGCCGGCCAACGTCGCCGGCCAACGTCGCCGGCCAACGTCGCCGGCCAACGTCG
>JBCCMW010000339.1:0-4428 GCA_039026175.1 Pseudomonadota bacterium | reverse complement strand
CGCGGGCGGCGGCCGTTGCCTGATCGGCCAGGTCGCCATCGCGGCGAAGCCAGCGCTTGGCCGCATAGCCCTGGCGCTTGGCGTCGCTCAGCGCGCGCCCCGCCTCACCCAGCACCCCGACCAGCCGGCCGCGGGGCGCCACCAGCACGTCCGCCCGGTCGGGCGCGTCGGGGCGCCACAACAGCGCGGCCAGGATCAGCGCCGCAAGGCCCGCGGCGCGCCAGGGCCCTCGCCAGACCGCAGCCCACAGGCCCGCAGCCGCGATCGCCCCCGCGGCCCAGCCGGGCCCGGCGGCGACCGCGACATCGGCGCCCGGCCAGGCCGCCACACCGCGCGCGACGCCCAGCACCCACGTGATGCCGAGCCCCATGGCGTCGAGCGCGGGGCCGGCCAGCCCCAGCGGCGCCAACGCTGCGGCAACCACGCCCCAGGGTGCGATCCACGCCCCCATGGCCGGCACTGCGCCCAGGTTGGCGACCAGCCCATAGGCGGCGTAGCGGTTGAAATGCAGTGCTGCGAAGGGCGCCGTCGCCGCGCCCGCCACCGCGCTGGTCAGCAGCAGCGCCCCGGCCCACCGCATCAGCCGCCGAGCTCTCTGCAGCAGAACCGCGGCGACGGGCCAGGGCATCGTACCGGTGGTCTCATCGGTTCGGGGCTGGGGCGCGGCCGGCGCATCGACGTGCCGCGGGGGCCGGGGATCGTGTGCCGCGGCCTCGGCCCGGGCGCGGCGCCGGCGCTGCAGCGCTTCGTACACCGCGACCAGGGCGACGGTGGCGGCGAACGACATCTGAAAGCCGGGGTTCAACAGCCCGATGGGCCGCCAGAGCAGCACCAGGCAAGCCGCCAGCGCCACGGCGCGGAGCGTGATCGCCGGGCGGTCCAGCAGCACCGCGCCGAACGCGACCAGCGCCATCAGGAATGCCCGCTGGGTGGCCACCGTCGCGCCCGAGAGCCCGAGGTAGGCGAGCCCCGCTGCCAGCGCCACGACGGCCGCCACCTTGCGCGCGGGCCAGGGACAGAGCGCGGGGCCCGCCAGCGCAGCCCCCGCCCGCACGGCCCAGAACGCCAGGCCCGTTAGCAGCCCCATGTGCAGACCCGAGATCGCCAGCAGATGGGCGAGCGACGAGATGCGCAGCGCCTCGGCATCGCGCTCGTCGATGGCCGCGCGATCGCCCACCAGGATGGCGGCGGCAAAGGCGCCCTCGGGCCCCGGCAGGCGCGCGTGCACGGCGTCGGCGATGGCCAGACGCAGCCGGCCGAGCGGCAGCCACGGCCAGCCGGCGGCGTTGGGCCCCGCTGCGCCCACCCGCTCGTCCGGCGGGACCCGCAGCGCCGGCGCGCGGGCGTAGCCGATGGCCCCGATCCGGTCGAAGTACGCTCGGCGCGCAAAGTCGAAACCCCCAGGCTCGACCGGCGGGCCAGGGCTCAGCAGCGTGGCATGGACATGCACCCATTCCCCCGGGCGCGGGGCGGCGGCCCGGTCCATGGCGCTCAGCGTGACGCGCACGCGCGGCGGGCCCATGCCGGGCGCCAGGGCGAAGTGGGTCACCCGGTCCAGCATCACCCTGGGCGCACCGCTGGCCGCACGGTCGAGCGCGATCACCCGCCCTTCCAGCGTGCCGGCAAGCGGCCGCTCGAGACCGGGCATCGCGGCGCGGAGGGCCGCAAACTGCGCCGCCGCATGGCCGAGCGCCAGCGCCAACGGCGCGAGCGCCAGCGCCCGCCACGCCATCCGCGCCCGGAGCCGCGGCAGGGCCAGCGCCAGGGCGGGCGGCAGGGGGGCGGCCAGCGCCCAGATCGGCGGCTCCTCGGCCGCGCCGAGGTAGAGCCAGATGCCGCAGCCGATCCCCGCCGGCAGCCACAGGATCGCGCGGCGCAGCTCGAGCCTCAGCGCCCGCTGCCAGGCGGCCGCAGCCCGGGCGCCCACACCGGCCCTGCCGGCCCCGTCCGCCGTCGAGGCTGCCCGCCATGCCTGCACGCCGCCGTCCCCCGGCTATTGCCTACGCCTCACCCACAGCGAGAGGACCACGTCATGGTTGCTCGGCCGTTAAGGACCTCGGCCACGGGCCACCGCCACCGGATTGGCGGCGACAGGGCGCGGCGCGGACGGGCCCGCCGGCGGTTTCGGCGCCGAAGGGCCGCGGTTGATGCGCCGGCGCATTCGTGCCACCTCCTCGGCGCCGTTGATCCCGCCGCCAGCCCAGAGTGCGCCCGATGACTGCCGACACCGCCGCCCGCCCCGTGGTCACGCGCTTTGCGCCGTCGCCGACGGGGTTCCTGCACATCGGCGGCGCGCGCACGGCGCTGTTCAACTGGGCCTTCGCGCGCCACCACGCGGTGCACGGCGCGGGGGGGACGTTCCTGCTGCGCATCGAGGATACGGACCGCGCACGCTCGACCCCCGAGGCGACCGAGGCGATCTTTGCGGGGCTGCGCTGGCTGGGGCTGGAGTGGGACGGCGAGGCGATCTCGCAATTCTCGCGCGCCGCCCGCCACGCCGAGGTGGCCGAGGCGATGCTGGCGAACGGCACCGCCTATCGCTGCTTTACCACGCGCGAGGAGATCGACGCGTTCCGCGAGCGGGCCAAGGCCGAGGGGCGCCCGCCCACCTTCCTGTCGCCCTGGCGCGACGTGGACCCGGCGGACCATCCGGCCGACCGGCCCTCGGTCATCCGGCTGCGCGCACCGCGCGAGGGGACGGTGACGGTCGAGGACGCGGTGCAGGGCACGGTCACCTGGGCCGCGGAGCAGCTTGACGATCTGATCCTGCTGCGCTCGGACGGCACGCCGGTCTACATGCTGGCGGTGGTGGTGGACGACCATGACATGGGCGTCACGCACGTGATCCGCGGCGACGATCACCTGACCAACGCGGCGCGGCAGAGCCTGATCTACCGCGCGATGGGCTGGAAGACGCCGGTGTTCGCGCACATCCCGCTGATCCTGGGCCCCGACGGCAGCAAGTACTCCAAGCGCCACGGCGCGCTGGGGGTCGAGGGGTATCGCGACCAGGGCTACGTGGCGCCGGGTATGCGGAACTATCTGGCACGGCTCGGCTGGGCGCACGGCGACGACGAGTACTTTTCGACCGAGGATCTGATCGCCTGGTTCGGGCTGGAGGCGGTCGGCCGCTCGGCCGCGCGCTTCGATTTCGACAAGCTGGCCGCGGTCAACGGCTACCACATGCGCACGATGGACGCGGCCGAGCTGCTGGCCGCGACCGAGGTGCAGGCCGCACACCAGGGTCTGGTGCTGGACGGCCCCAAGCGCGCGATGCTGGCGGCCGCCCTGCCGGGCCTGCGCGAGCGGGCCAAGACGCTGATCGAACTGCTGGCGCTGGCGCATTTCATCGTCGCCGACCGGCCGCTGACGCTGGACGACAAGGCGCAAAAGCTGGTGTCGGGCGACGGGCGCGGCCTGATCGCCCGTGCCGCCGCCCGGCTGGCCGAAGCGCCGGTGTGGGAGGCCGAGGCGTTGGAGGCGCTGATCCGCAGCGTTGCCGAGGACGAGGGCCTGAAGCTTGGCAAGGTGGCTCAGCCGCTGCGTGCCGCGCTGACCGGCCGCGCCGTCAGCCCCGGCGTTTTCGACGTGATGGCGACGCTGGGTCGCGACGAGAGTCTGGCCCGGCTGGGCGACGCGGCCGAGGGCTGAGAACCCCGCCGCCTGACGCCTGCGTAAGCTGCGGAAAGTCAACGCAAGTCCGACGAATTGGCATCGGGGCGCGGCGTCATTGCAGTGCCGCAAACGCTAGCGCGCTCCCGCTCCATGGGATAGGTTCCCACGCAAGTGGTTCGGACGGCGCACTCTTGCGCGGCCCGACCAACCGCGCACGGCGGGACGGCTGGGCCAGCGACGCCGGGCCGGGTCACCGCGCACCGCATCCCAGACCAGGGCGGAGACGTTCCTGCCGAAATCCCGGGAGAAACCATGCCTGACACCACCATCCGCACCGCCACCCTGCACATCGACGGCAAGACCATCGACCTGCCGATCTTCGACGCGGTGCACGGACCGTCGGTCATCGATATCCGCAAGCTGTACGGCACGGCCGACGTCTTCACCTACGACCCCGGCTTCACCTCGACCGCCAGCTGCGAGAGCACGATCACTTATATCGACGGCGACAAGGGCGAGCTTCTCTACCGCGGCTACCCCATCGACCAGCTGGCCGAGCAGAGCCACTTTTTGGAGGTCTGCTACCTGCTGCTGTACGGCGAGCTGCCCTCGGCCGCGCAGTTGGACGATTTCGAAGGCCGGGTGACCAAGCACACCATGCTGCACGAGCAGATGGTGAACTTCTTCCGCGGCTTCCGGCGCGATGCGCACCCGATGGCGATCATGTGCGGCGTGGTCGGCGCGATGTCGGCGTTCTACCACGACAGCACCGACATCCGCGATCCGTGGCAGCGCGAGGTCGCTTCGATCCGG
>JBCCMW010000338.1:0-4431 GCA_039026175.1 Pseudomonadota bacterium | reverse complement strand
TCGACGCCTCCACCTTCAACCACGCCAAGGCCATTGTTGTCCTCACCATCAGGTGGGCGCGGTCGGCCCAGCGCCGCCGGCCGTCCAGGCAGAGGGCGATGGCCTGGCCCTGCCGTCCCACCACCGCCATCGCTTCGCCGAACGCCACGTCGCGGGGGCTGGGACGCGCCAGATCGGGGCCCGCATGCACCGCCAGGGGCCCCAGGCGGGCGAAGGCGACGGCCAGCGCCGTGTCCGGATCGCAGGCGTTCTGTGCTGCCGCAGGGCCGGCGGGCGCGAGTGCCGCGCCCAGGAGCCCCGCCGCCACCGCGAGCGCCCCCAGGCCTAGGCGCCCCTGCGGTCTGCGCTCGCTCGCACCGCTGGCCATGCCGATCCCTGCCCTGTCCGCCGATGGTCCGCGCCAAGGATGCGCGGCCCAGCCGCCCAAGCGCAAGCCGCCCGAGCGCAAGACGCCCGAGCGCAAGCCGCCCGAGCGCAGGACGCCCGAGCGCAGGACGCCCGAGCGCAGGACGCCCGAGCGCAGGACGCCCGAGCGCAGGACGCCCGAGCGCAGGACGCCCGAGCGCAAGCCGCCCGAGCGCAGGAGGCCCGGGGGCCTGGCGCGGCTGCGGATCAGCTGCGCGACTTGCCGAACACCTGGGCCGCGACCATCAGCGCCGAGGTGATCGCCACCATGATGGTCGAGATCGACGCGATGGTGGGGTCGATCTGGTCGCGCAGCGCGTTGAACATGTTGCGCGTCAGCGTCGCGTTGTCCCCGCCCGAGATGAACATCGCGACCACCACCTCGTCGAACGACGTCAGGAACGCGAGCAGCGCGCCCGTGATCACCGAAAACCGGATCTGCGGCAGCGTGACCGTCAGGAACGCCCGCGCGCGCGAGGCGCCGAGGCTGCGCGCCGCCATCTCCTGCGCCATGTCATAGCTCTTGAGCCCCGCGGCCGTGACGATCAGCACCAGCGGCAGCGCCAGCAGGCTGTGCGCCAGCACCACGCCCACCAGGGTGTAGAGGATCGAGAGCTTCACGTAGAGATAGAACGCCCCGATCGCGATCAGGATCAGCGGCACCATCATCGGCGTGATCAGCAGCACGAACACGAACTGCCCCGCCCGCAGGCTGGAGGCGTGCAGCCCATAGGCCGCGAGCACGCCCATCGGTGTTGCCACCAGCATGGTCAGCACCGCCGCCGTCAGCGAGGTCGCGGTGGCGGCCATCCACTCGGCCGAGCCAAAATAGTTGTCGTACCAGCGCGTCGACCATTCGCGCGGCGGGAACTCCAGATACTGCGAGCCCGAAAACGACATCGGCACCACGATCAGCGTGGGCGCGACCAGCAGCACCATCATCACGCCGGCAAACACGTAGAGCCAGAGCCGCTGGCCGTGGGTCACCTGCGTCTCGGACGCGGGGCTGTCGAGCCAGGCGCGCATCGCTCAGTGCCCCCTGCCGGCGAGCTGGTCGAGCTTCACAAACCGCGCGGCGACCCACAGGATCGCCACCGTCGCGATCAGCAGCACCACGCCGAGCGCGCTGGCGGCCCCCCAGTTCACGAAGAGCTCGATGTTCGAGGCGATCTTCATCGACACCATGATCACCTTGCCCCCGCCCAGCACCGCGGGCGTGACGAAAAAGCCGAGGCAGAGCACGAACACGATCAGCGACCCGGCGAACAGCCCCGGCAGCGACAGCGGAAAGAACACCGTCCAGAACGCGCGCACGGGACCCGCGCCCAGGTTGCTCGCGGCCTTGAGGTAATCGGCGTTGATCGCCTTCATCGAGCTGTAGACCGGCAGGATCAGGAACGGCAGCATGATGTGCACCATGCCGATCAGCGTGCCGGTCATGTTGTGCACGAACTTGAGCGGCTCGTCCAAGAGGCCGAGGCCGATGGCCCATTGGTTGACCAGCCCCTCCTTCTGCAGCAGCACCAGCCACGCGTAGGTGCGCACCAACAGCGAGGTCCAGAATGGCAGCAGCACCGCGATCAGGCACAGGTTGGCCGCGCGCGCGGGGAGCTGCGACAGGAAATAGGCGAACGGATAGCCGAGCGCGATGCAGATCAGCGTGGTCAGGATGCTGACCTCGAACGTGGTGATGAAGATCCGCATGTAGGATTTGCGCGCGATCATCCGCTCGTAGTTTTCGAGCGAAAACGACCCGTCGGCGCCGATGAACGAGACGAAGAACAGCCAGCCGACCGGGACCACCAGCACCACCAGCACCAGCAGCAGCGCGGGCGAGCAGAGCCCGAAGAGCGCCATCTGCTCGCGCCGGGCGTCGCGGCTGAGGCCCTCGGCATTGTCGGCGCCGGCCGGGGCGCTGCCCGCACCGGCGGCGGCGGGCGTCGAGGCCAGGGTGGGGGCGCGGGTGGGGGCGGCGACGTCCAGCGTGCTCTCGGCCATGGCTCAGGCCTCCCTGCCGGCGGCATCGTCGGGGATCAGCACCGTGTCGCGGGCGTGCAGGCCCAGCGTCACGGTGGCGCCGACCGCGGGCAGGCTGCCCAGCGTGTCGCGCCGGGCCACGTCGCGCAGCGCCAGCAGGGTGCCGTCGGCCAGGCGCGCCTGCAGCAGGAAACTGTCGCCCTGGTACACGACGTCCTCGACCGCGGCGGCGAAGCGGTTGGTGTCGGGCGCGGCCTCGCCGTTGATCAGCCGCAGCCGTTCGGGCCGCAGCATCAGCGCCAGCCGCTCGCCCTCGGGCGCGGGGTCCTGCAGCGCCAGCGGCGCGCCCAGGCAGTGGATCGCGCCGTTCGCCCGTTCGGCCGGCAGGAACGTGCTCTCGCCGATGAAATCGGCCACGAAGCGGTTGGCCGGACGGTCGTACAGGGTGCGCGGCTCGGCCAGTTGCATCAGCCGGCCGTGGTTGATGACGGCGATGCGGTCCGACATCGTCAGCGCCTCGCGCTGGTCGTGGGTGACATAGACCGTGGTCATGCCCAGTCGTTCGTGCAGGTGGCGCAGCTCGATCTGCATGCGATCGCGCAGCTTCTTGTCCAGCGCCGACAGCGGCTCGTCCATCAGCAGGATGCGCGGCGCGAACACGATGGCGCGGGCCAGCGCCACGCGCTGGCGCTGCCCGCCCGAAAGCTGGGTGATGCGCCGGTCGCCGTAGCCGCCCAGTTGCACGGTCTCCAGCGCGCGCTCGACCCGCTCGGCGATCTCGGCGCGGGGGATGCGGCGGATCTTGAGCGGGTAGGCGACATTGCCGGCCACCGTCATGTGCGGGAACAGGGCGTAGTTCTGGAACACCATGCCGACGTCGCGCTGGTGCGGCGGTTTGCGGATCACCTCGTCGTTGCCGAAGCGCAGGCTGCCGCTGTCGGGGCGGGTGAACCCGGCGAGGACCATCAGCAACGTGGTTTTGCCCGAGCCTGAGGGGCCGAGCAGGGTAAGGAACTCGCCCGAGCGCACGTCCAGGCTGACGTGGTCCAGCGCATGGACGCTGCCATAGGTTTTGGTCACCGCGCGGATGGTGATCGGCAGCGCCTCGCCTGTCGCATCGGTCATGCGCGTCTCCCTCGATGGATCGCCTGGGCGGTCGGCCGGGCGGTGCGGTGCAGGCACCCTATGCGGCCGGGCGCCGTGCCGCCGGTCGCGGGCGCAGCCTGGTGCCACGCGCGATCGGTCCGACTGCCCGGCAGCCTGCGGATCGGGGCCGCGGCGGGGCGATCCCACCGCGGCCCGCCAGGCAAGGCTCACTCGGTCAGCATCTCCTGGTACATCTCGGCCGCGATGGTCTCCCACTCGGCGTACCACTCAAGGTTCACCGGGACCTGCAACGCCGCGTTGTCGGGGTGCGAGGGCAGCGCGCGCAGCACGTCCTCGCCCACCGTCGACACCGCATAGGCGGCCTTGTTGGTGGGCCCATAGGTGATGTGCAGCGGCAGGTTGGCCTGGTACTGCGGCTGCGAGATCGCGGCCAGGAACGCCATCGCCGTGTCCTTGTTGGGCGCGCCCTTGGGGATGGCAAAGCAGTCATAGTCCAGAAGCGCCTGGTTAAAGGTGTAGGCCACCTTGGCGCCGTCGCGCTTGGCCACGTCGAACCGGCCGTTCCAGCCGGTCGTCATGTCGACCTCGCCGTCCTTCATCAGCTGCGCATGCTGCGCGCCCGAGGTCCAGAACACCGCGATATGCGGCTTCAGCTCCCGGATTTTGTCGAGGGCGCGCTCGATGCCCTCTTCCGAGTTCAGCACCGTATAGACGTCCTCGGGCGCCACGCCGTCGGCCAACAGCGCGGGCTCCAGCGCGCCGGCCACCTTACCGCGATAGGCGCGGGTGCCCGGGAACTTCTCGACATCCCAGAAGTCGGCCCAGTTCTGCGGCCCGTCCTCGCCATAGGTCTCGGTGTTCCAGGCGAACACGGTCGAGAACACGTCGGTGCCCACGCAGTGCTCGGTGTAGAGCCCGGGCAGGAAGTCGGAGACGTCGATG